>CANJQC010000003.1 GCA_947476295.1 Planctomycetaceae bacterium
CACAACGGCTGGAAATATTCAGATTACTGAATCCAATGGACTCGAAATTGTCGGATCAGGCGTGTTGAATCAGGGAACCGGCGGAGGCATTGCGATCGATGTGCTGGCTGGAAATCTAACGATCAATGGGAACGTGACAGCCTTCGATGAAAACGTAGCCACAACTGAAGCAATCTCCCTGACAACGCAGGCGGGTTCCATCAGCATTGGAAACAATGTCCTGATTTCAACGGATGATGATCCTATGCCAAGTACCCCTGCAGTTTCTCATTCCGATGTTGCCTCGCTGGATTCCCTGAGTATCAGGGCTGGCGCGCTGGACAACCAGATGGTGAGCATCGGAACCGGGGTAGTGCTTCGTACGGACGGAGGTGTGGCAAATCATTTTTATGACCGTGTTCCTGTTGTTCCTGGCGGTCCGGGCGGTTCGGGCACATCATTCTTCATCTGGTCCGGTGTGCCGTTCATATCAACTGTGGCACGATCCGGAACGGACTTCATTGTGACCTTCGTTGTCACAATCAATTCGGCGATGGAAGAAAATCTGCGCATGAACATAGACTGGCGTGACCCGACCGGGATTCGAACTGAGTCGAGGGACTTCCTGACGCCCGGTATGTACTCAGTTTCTCACACATATTCATTCAATGACTTCAAAGCATTCGCGGATGCGAGCAAAAACCCATTTCTGGTTGATTTCAGCGTATCTCACAATCAATCGATTCAGGTGTTTGGCGGAACTATTCAGCAGGGTGCAGGGCCGGTGATTGCTGTTCCAGGTCATGTGTTGACAACAACAGATAATCCAACAACTGGAACCAATATTCCGATTCCTCCCGCACAGGTTACTGATGATGTCCTTTCTGATAAGGACTTTCATTATGAGGATGGTCTTGTTGAAATCAAGATCCCGACATTGTTCTTGGCACCAATCGCCCCTGATCCTCGACCACCGGCACCGCTGGCACCACCAATTGCGATGCCGAATTTCGTGATGCCGATCATGGTGATTGTGGCTGCACCGGAAGTTGCGGAAACGCCGCTCAGTTCCTTTTCAACGCAGTCCGAGGACTATTTTCAGTTGCGTAAATTCGATGGTGAAACTCGAATCGTCGTTGATGAAAAGTATGAGCACATTGATGATGACTTCGGCGAGTTGCTGCTGCTGCCATCGAGACTAAAACAGTGGGTGCAAGTCGAAGAACTTGAAGATCAGACCGGGCTGGAGCTGTGGCTGATTACAAAGAAGAAAACTTCAGAAGGGGATGTCATCGTTGAGCGTCCAGTGCTGAAGTTTGATATTGCTGAGGGACAACCGTTTCCAGCAAAAGAACCGATGCCTGAGATTTTTGAAGAGTTGAAACTTGTTCCGATGGACATTGACGGCGACGCGAATACGCAGAAGCCAGGGACTCCAGGGAATTCAGATGGCTCACCAGTGCCGACTGATAATCCGGCCTCCGGAACGAACACGGAGCCAAATGACGGGGATGACAAAACCCCCGCAGCGGACGGGCAATCCCGCTTTGTTCCGTCACACTCAGGTGGCGGAACATTGAAATCACATCCGGATTACGAAGAGACCGTGTCCTCAACGACCAGTTATTCAGTTCTCACCAGTGTGGCCGTCGGAGCAGTATTGAACAAGTCCCGAACTGCATCAATGGTGCCGTCGAAGAGCCGTCAAATGCTGAATCGGATCCTCAATCGTCAACGCTGAGGCACCAATCTACGAAAACACTCAATCTGAGTGGCATTCGGTGTCAAAAATCTGCAACATGCTCGATAGAGTATTCCCCTACGGGACAACCGCCTGGTTGTGTCGGTGGGTTCTATACTTAATGTTTCAGATTGCGAGACGTCGCTCATGACGAAGTCGAATTCCGAAGACAGTGACCGTAGCTCCGGAAAAAATCCAGAGCACTATGGAACACAGGTTTCGTCGTTTGGCAGCGATTTTGCAGACCCGCCTGACGTGGTCGCTGCCAAAACATCACGTCCCGCCAGCGTGACGGACACGGCAACAGAACACAAACCTCCCGCGTTCGGAACGCAATTCGCTGCTCCAATTCATCAACAGGCAATTCATAAGCCGCATGAGCGCAAAGACCTCCCGTCACAGGTCAGCTTTGAAGCGGTGAGCCAGACGCGGCGGGCCGATCCGATTCAGTTGCAACGACTTGCTGAAGCCGCAATGATGGATGGATCTCAGCAAAATATGGCGACGCGACTTCGTTCGATTTCCGATTCCCAGAAAACGTTGATTTTGAATCAGAGATCGGACAACAACGAGCCCGTAGGAAAAAGCACCTGGGATCTGCGAATCCACCGTCGCGATGTCCAGGGGCAGATTTCCGGGATTGTGAATCCGATCCCGACGAGCGGTGAAGATTCATCAGGGCTTCAATCCGCGTTGGCAGTGGACGATGATGCTCCTGAATATGAAGTGCTGGGACAGTTGGGCGCTGGAAATATGGGGATCGTTTATCACGCCCGCCAGTTATCGCTCAATCGCGAATTAGCAATCAAGACGCTCAAGCCAAATTCCAGGCAAGTTCAGCACGACCAGGCAATGTTCGTCTCTGAAGCGGTTGTGACAGCCAATCTGGTTCATCCGAACATCGTTCCGATTCATGATCTCGGGCGGACGCACGATGGCAAACTGTTTTACTCAATGAAAAAAGTGACCGGTGTTCCGTGGAACGAGGTCATTCGCGAACGCACACTCGAAGATAACCTCGACATCTTTATGAAGCTCAGCGACGCCGTTGCTTATGCCCACTCGCGGGGCGTGATCAATCGGGACTTAAAACCAGAAAACGTGGTCATTGGCAATTACGGCGAAGTGGTCGTACTCGACTGGGGATTGGCAATTACGACGGAGTTATTCGAGAAACGTCGCAGCGTGCTGGTAGATTTTCGAGGCGGCGCGGGCACACCTGTCTATATGGCTCCGGAATTGCTGGATGAAGATCTCAGCCGCGTGGGGCCGCAGAGTGACGTCTATTTGCTGGGGGCGATCCTTTTCGAAATTCTCGAGGGATTCCCGCCACATCTGCTCCACAATATCTGGCATCTGACGCGGCCGGAAGACCAGTTTGACGCGGTGTATCGCGCGGTGATGTACAACGAGATTGAGGAGAATGTGGTTCACCGAGGTGAGTTGATGCAGATTGCCCGCAAGGCAATGTCCACAGAGCCTGCAAACCGGTATTCGTCGGTCGAATCCCTGCAAAACGCAATTCGGGAATACCGAATTACGGGCCGTGCGGAAGAACTGATGAATTCCGTTGATTCGAAGGCTGTCACTGATTATACGACTTATCAGAGCGCGGTTGCGCTCTACGGCGAAGCGCTGCTCAAATGGCCTGACAATCGACGTGCCGTCAACGGCGATCGGAATGCACGACTGGTCTATGCTCAGTTGGCACAAAAAAAAGGTGACATTGATCTTGGCCTGCAGGTTGTCGCAGGCCAGACGGATCCGCAGTTTTCTCCGGTGATTGCAAAACTTAACAAAACGCGATTGATCCGTAAGATCGTGCGCGGAACATGGGGACTGATGACAGTGGCTGCAATTTCTCTATCGTTCTATTGTTGGTTACTTTGGATGCAGGCGGTACAGGTCAAAGACCAACTCGTAGCTAAGAATGGCGAACTGGCTGACGTTCAACAGAAAGTTGACGACGCAAATGCTGCGGCGCAGAGGGCAACCGACGAAGCTGGGAATGCAACTGCGATGGCGAAACTGGAGACGAAGAAAGCAGAAAAGGCAATAATCGACGGCGAAAGTGCTAAGGCTGAGGCTGAAAAAGCAAAGGTGGAAAAAGTCAAAGCCGAGGCTGCCGCTGAGTTGGCCAAAAAGGATGCAATGGAAGCCAACGCTGGCGCTGAGTTGGCCAAAAAGGATGCAATGGAAGCCAAGGCTGGCGCTGAGTTGGCCAAAAAGGATGCAATGGAAGCCAAGGCTGGCGCTGAGTTGGCCAAAAAGGATGCGATAGAAGCCGCAGTTTCCGCAGACAAGTACCAGAGCCAGAGCTATCTCGAAAAGATCAACGCGGCGGATGAACTGGGCGAATACACTAAGCTGATAGAAATTGTGAACGATGCGCTCGAGAAAGCAAAAACGAACCCGCACATCAAAGAAGATCTGCTGAAGGAAAAGAGAGCGAACGCTGAGAAGAATCTTGGCAATGCTCAGATTCTACTGCAGGAAAAACCCACGGCGGCATCGATCAGCTCCGATGGCAGCACGGTGGTCGTCTACTCCGGTGGTCTCGAAAAATCTGTGACCGTATTGAGAAGTGTCAGCCCGTTGCTGGAAGATCGCCCGGCACCACTGAAAATTAAGGTGGAAATTAAGGGAGAGGTCAAAGTCGCTGTCTCCAGCGATGGCCGCTGTTTTTGCCTTGCGTCGGCAACAGAAAAACAGTTCTGGCATCTGCAGAATGAGTTATACAATCAACTGGATGTGAAGCAGTACAATGCGGAGTACAAAGCTGTTGGTTCCGTCAAGTCAGTTTTCTTTTCTCCGGACGGTCGGCATCTTTACATCATTGGAAATGACCTGCGAGCGACCGTCGAGATTTATGAAGTGGCGTCAGATGCATCAGAACTGTGTCCGCCACAGCCTTTAGCACGCGGCGCGACGGCAAATTTTCAGATTCGCGATATTGTCCTCCTACCGGACGAGTCGGCACTGATTGCACAATTTGAAAACCAGGAATGTTTTGAATACCGGCTGACATGGAAGGACGGCAAGCCGACATTTGACCAGACACGGTTGGCAATCGATGGACTGAAATTGAAAATCCCCGGCATCAGACGGCACGCTAACGTCTCTGGCAAGCCCGACAGGTTGTTTGTGTCACCTGATGGTCAGCGGCTGGCGCTGACGTTTGCGGAAACTGTTGTTTTCCTGCCAAGGGTTTCGAATGCCGGTGCAGATCAGTTCTCATTCGCAACTCCGGAAGAATCGACCGAAGTTGAGACTCTCCTCGCCACATATCGAGTGCAGGACGTACAGTTTTCGGTTCCAAAAGCAGGGGAGCGGCGACGCGTCGCAACCGGCCACGGTAAACGTTACCTGCAACTCTGGGATTTGCAGGGGAAGAAATATGAACCCTGCGACGCACCAAAATTGTTCATGCACCGTCCGCACAACGGCGGAGTGGCGGCGTGTCTGAGAGGGCATTCGGATGTCGTGAAGGCGTTTACATTTGCAAATGGCGATGCAGATCGCCTGCTGTCGGTCGGAGCGGATCTGTCCATTCGCACCTGGCAGGTTTCGACCTATGCGGAACTTGTGTCACAGATGCACGAATTCCGTGAGGCGTTTGAACAAAAACAGGAGCCACCGTCGGCACGTCTGTTCAATCAAAATCCGGAGTTCCGCGTCAGCCAGCGATCGAACGACACGCAAGACGTGATGCCGAGCAGTGATAAGGTGCGATTCCTCAGACTGGCAGACTACACCCTGACTGCCGGGCCACTGCTGCAGCCACCCACGACAAATGCGCCGATCATGAAGAAGCAGGGAAAAGCGATCTACTCGGCTCGATTCAGTCCTGATGCAACACGATTTTTGGTCGGCGCCGATGATCTGGCGGCCCATGCGTTTGACAGTCAGTCGGGCAGGGAAATCATGACCGCCAGTATGCTGGGTCGGAAAGATCTGCTGTTTGACCCTTCGAGAAATATGTTCCTGGAAGGTCATGTTCCAGAGATCTCCTCCATCAGGTTCCTGCCGCCGAAAGGTGAATTGCTGTTGAGTGGGGACTATTTTGGTTCAATCTCAGTATGGGACGCAGTCCCGGATGATAATGGCGTGGGATTTGAGCGGTCGCGGTTGCTGTCCGAATACTCGTTCAGCGAGTTTGCGGTATCAGATGACGGGACACTGATTCTTGCAGGAGGTGCCACGACCACGAAGGGGAAACTTGAAGACGCAAAGCTGCTGCATAAGGGGATAATTTGGCGAACGGAAGACGTCCTTCATTCTCCAAGTCCAGTTCCGTTTCGCGAGTTCAGTGGACAGCATCCGAAGTTTGCGATCACTGCTGTCAGTATTTCACCGGCTTCCGAACGCATTGTCACTGCCGGTCGCCGCGGACGAATGGTTGTCTGGAATATCGAAGATCAGAGTGTCATTGCTGAAGCGGATGGTCGACACAACCATGATCAGGTCGCTGGCATCTTTTTTGAATCGGAAACACAGTTTGTCAGCGCGGGCTATGATGGGAAAGTCTTCCGATCGACGGTGAGCGGCAATGAACTCACGGCCTCTCTGATCCAGCGCAGCGAAGGCGCTTTCGAGCCGGCCTTCATTGTACGCCTGCGACCTTCGCCGGATCGTAAACGGTTCGCAACGTCTGAGGTTTCGCTCCCTAAGGGAACGAAGGGAATTAACGCGGGGCAATTGAATGTCACGATCTGGTCTCAGGATGGAACTCGATCCCTGTTGTCACAGCCAATTGTCATCCCGAACAGCGACCAGGAACTTGCGTTTCGGCATGATGTCTCGTGGTCTTCGGATGGGCGAGAATTGATGCTGGTGCAGGACGGTGTCATCCGCATCTTTGAAACCGCAGAATGGAAACTGATTCGCAAGCTCGAAATAGCTAAAGGCGACTCTGAAAAAGGCCTGAACAAAAACATCGCGAAAGATCGTGGTGCACGCCCGATTCGCGGCGCATTTGCCCCCGCTGTGGAAGGGCGATCCGAGCGCATTGCTACATTTGACGGTCGAGTGCTTCACATGTGGGATTTGCAACAGGATGACGAGAGCGGTGTGCATGTCGCTGAGTTTCGGTCGCACGCACGTTATGCCGTGACGGCATCGTTTTCGTCCAATGAGAAGTTTGTTGCCACTGCCAGTGAGACACTGCGAATCTTTGACGCCGATGAAGAAAGCCCAAACCACGGCAGCACCTTGTACCGCTTACCTGTCGGTGAACCACACCAAAGTCCGCTTGCCGACACCGCATTCTCGCCCGCCCAGGGGGATTTTCGCCTGGCGACGATTGACCAGCAGGGAACTCTGGTATTCTGGAATTGGAACGTGGAAAAACCAAATCCTCTGGAATTGCTATTTGACGTTGTGCCGGTCCCGAAGGATTCACCCGAATGGGCAACCGGCCTGAAATTTGGAAATGCCACGGCCTGGAGTTCGGATGGAAGATTTTTGGCTGCCCTGCAAAACGGCATCGTCTCAATGTGGAAACAGGAAGATGGCGTTCTAGAGCGAATTGAATTGCCAATGCCGGAGGGACAGCAGTGCCGTTTCAATCAATTATGCTTCTCCAGAAAAGAACAGAAACTGGCAGCTGGCGGGGTTGCGTGGAACGAAACGAACGACGAAATGCAGAGTTTTGGTGCCGTGTGGGATGTCAGCGAACCGTTGCCACGATTGATCGCAAAG
Organism: Planctomycetaceae bacterium; assembly: GCA_947476295.1. Classification (GTDB taxonomy): domain Bacteria; phylum Planctomycetota; class Planctomycetia; order Planctomycetales; family Planctomycetaceae; genus SXXK01. The sequence continues at coordinate 7,421 of CANJQC010000003.1, forward strand.
ATTGATGAACCAAGCAGAATGCATCTCATCGAGGCGGGTACGGATCGAAAAGGGATTACGGCGATCGCATTCGATGACTTCAAAAATCAAATAGTCACCGGAGGAGCTGACATTCGTCTCATTCGATGGCAGACGGCAGGCACGAGCGACACATCAGTTCCTTCACTCAGCCGCATCGCCGATATCACCACAAATGTCCTGGACGAAAAGGGCAAGGAGATCAAGCACGATGCCATGATTACGGCTGTCGATATTTCGCCAACGGGCCAAGTCCTGACCGCTGATCAAGGGGGCACCGTGATCCTGTGGCCCACTCCGAAAAACTAGGGATTGGGTGACGCAGGAATCAGTGGCTAATCCGTCTGGCATATCCCAAGGGATGTGTTTCGGCAAATCCTGCTGAAAGGACGGTACCGGAACATATCGCTCTTGGGGTAGGGAGGTCAAAATCCAGAGTGGACTGCCCTTAGATTTTACCGATTCGTTACGACCCGTGTGCGCGGGATAAAAGTCGTGGTACATTTCACACGCGGATATGAAAATGGCCACGGATCGCCGATACCAAGTGCAGTCACTCAATTCAGTCCAACACGGAGGTTGCAGCGATGTCCAACAAGGGCCATCACAACTTAGCTAAATTTTTGATTGTCGGTCTGGCGGTTTTCTGCACTGACGCACCTGTCAGTTTCGCTCAGGACACTGGCGCTCCTCCCTGGGGAGAATGGCTGCGGCGGTTTAACAAGGACCCATTGCTGAAAAAGCCGTTTCACATGTCACCTGAGAGTGAAGTGAAAGGACTTTCTTCAAAGATCCGGGCGAGAGAACTGGACGTTCCCAATCGCAAGCGTGCGATTCGGTATCTGAAGGATCTGGATTGCACGCAGTTCCCTGAAGCCAAAGAAATGCTTCTGAGTCTGCTGGACCCCGAGGCAGAAAAGTGGGAAGAAGTTCGTTTCGAAGCAGCGAAGGGTCTTCGCGACATGCTGGCCCGTCATTCCTGCAATCCCGACTCAGGAAAGAAAGGGAAAGGCAATGGCCAGGATTCGAAATGCCAGACTGGAAATTGCCAAAGCTCTCAATCCAATGCTTGCGAAGGCTCTCTGTGGCAGCAGTGTTGCGATACCACTTCGGCCGCTGGAAAACGCATTCGTGGCGAACGCACCAAGCCACAGGAACCATCCTGCCATTGCACGAGCTGCTGCGATGCAAAGACTCTGAACACGCTCGCCAAAACAGCCTATGAAATGAAAGAGGATGCTTGCTGCTACGAACCTTCACTGCGCGTCCGTGAAATGGCCGTCGAGGCGATCAAAGCCTGCGGTGTCCCTTGCAACTATAAACCTTACTACGGCGCCACAGACGAAGAACCCGGTCCTCCTGCACATGATGAAGCTGGCGGAAAAGCTGAAGGTGTTACCCCCGACGGTGAAGCTCTTCCGCCCAAAACCAACGAAGATTCGGGCGCAGTCCCTGGTAGTGGCAGTGTCTCCGTGCCGGTTCGGTTGCCTGCCCTCACCACTGTGACCCCAATCTCAAGGCTCACGAATCTGTGTGTCGTGTCGCTCACACACGGTCAGCAGTTGCGACCTGATTTAACGGTCACATCCGTCTATCGAGGCCGCATGTACTACTTTGCCAATGAGAATGCCAGACAGGAGTTTCTGGCAACCCCGGAACGCTTCGCAGTCGCCTTCGGAGGTTGTGATCCGGTACATTTTGTGCAGACTCACAACGCAGTTGAAGGGCGATACCTCGTTGAACATGAAGGACACTTCTACATGTTCACCACTCGTGAAAACCATGAGATATTCAAAGCCAATCCGGCCAGATACTCTCAGCAGTCTTCGCGTACGGATAGTGTTGCTTCCAACTGATCCGTGAAAGTATCTGTCATGCTGACCGTGAGTGACGCGCTCGCGTTAGTACTCGTCGAAGCAGTGCGGGGTACTTCAGAAATCGTGCCACTCACCAATGCTTTGCATCGCATCCTGGCGGTGAATCTGCTGACTCCGCACGATTCACCGCCCTTTCACAAATCGCTGATGGATGGCTTTGCCGTTACGACGGCTGCTGCTGCTGCTGCTGCTGCCAGCGGTCAGGAAATGATCCGCCTTGCCGTTGTCGAAACAGTTACAGCCGGGATGGTGCCGGAAAAGTCCGTTGCGACGACGTCTGCCATTCGAATTATGACAGGAGCGCCTCTTCCTGTCGGTTGCGACTGCGTTGTGCCGATCGAACGGACACAGTTTGACGAAGCGTTCCCTGACCATGTTGTCATTCCATGTGATGCCATAATCACTGAAGCAAACCTGATGCGTCAGGGAGGTGCCGCGAGAGAGGGCTCGCAACTGCTTGCGGCGGGCACACAACTTCAGCCGCAGCAAATCGCGGCGCTGGCTGAGTTCGGGGAGGCAAGCATCGACGTCTACCGCCGCCCCACAGTTGCAGTCCTCGCGACCGGCGATGAATTGATTCCCTTTGATCAGCCCCTGCGACCCGGTGCAATTCGCAACTCAAACGAACCGATGTTGATGGCCCAGGCCGCAACGTGCGGCGCATGTCCAGTGTCGCTCGGTGTTGCGCGAGACACTATTGACAAACTTTCCTTGGGAATTCAACAAGGGTTGCAGCACGATGTGCTGTTGTTGAGCGGCGGAGTTTCAGCAGGCACACTAGATTTAGTGCCACAGCAATTGGCAGCGGCTGGAGTCGTGCAGATCTTTCACGGTGTTGATATGAAGCCGGGGAAACCTTTGTGGTTCGGAACTCGACTTTTCGAATCACACACCACACTGGTGTTCGGATTGCCAGGGAATCCCGTGAGCAGTCTCGTCTGCTTTGAACTCTTTGTCCGGCCTGCCCTGGAAAAAATCTCCGGCATCTGCACTCAACGTGAAAGTGGCCTGACAGCGCGACTCAGCCAGCCGTTTACCGCCAAAGGCAGCCGACCGATCTATCAGCCGGCGGTCATTTCTATTCACGACGGACAGTTTGTCGTTCGACCGGTGGCATGGAATGGGTCATCTGATCTGAAAGCCACAGTTGAGGCCAACGGAATGACTCTCCTGTCGTCAGGGCACGGTCCCTATTCTGCCGGCGAAACCGTTCCCGTCTGGTTCTGGGGCGATGGCCGTCATTGAAGCTGTGCAGCGCGTGATGCGATGAGACCGGCGACGTAGCCGCCTTTGAAGCCGGCGTCGATATTGACTGAGACGACGTTCGCTGCGCAGCAGGTAAGCATGGCCAACATGGCGGTGATACCGTTGAGTGAGGCACCGTAGCCTACTGAAGTGGGGACGCCGATCACTGGACATGGAACGTAGCCGCCGACGATCGATGGCAAAGCGGCCTCCATTCCGGCGACGCAGACAATTGCGGCGGCTTGTTGTAGTTTCGGAACATGCTTCAGCAATCGATGAGGCCCGGCAACGCCGACATCCTGAATGAGTTCGCAGTCAATCCGCATCCAGCGCAGCGTTTCTATCGCTTCCTCCGCAACATTTCGATCACTGCTGCCTGCCGTAATCACGATCACCGGCCCGCCTTTTGAAACCGGATTCTCGCATGGCTGATGCAGGCGAATTGTCCGCGATACATCATTGCGAATCACATTGTCGAATTCTGCCTGGATCGTTTCTGCCTGATCAGGGCGAATTCGCGTGACCAGACTGTCCTGCCCGGCCTGTTGTTGAGCCTGCAGAATCTCCACAATCATCTTCGTCGATTTGCCTTCGCCGAAAATGACCTCCGGAAATCCGCATCGACTCTGCCGCTGCAGGTCCACATCAACGCCGTCTATTTGCGGAGTACCTTCTGGCTGAGCGGCATCGGAAAAATGCTGAATCGCCTGCTCTAGTTGATTTTTGTCAGGAAATAACGCAGCCAGCGCGGCTCGTAATTTGGAGATGGATGGCGATGCGGATAATTCAGTCATGATGTTTCGAGATAAATAAAGCACAAAAGCAGATATGAACAAAGTGTTTCGTTTGGCCTGTCGTCGCAGACGAATTCAGCCCCCTGCTCTTCTACCGCATCACCTGTTTCAACCCTGCAGCTTTCGCCGAAGGCTCAGGATCTTCAAACGGCAAAGCTTTCAAGAACTCAACCAAGTCCTGAATCTGCCGATCCGTCAGATTACTCGTGGTTCCGTGTTGATCGTGAAGATTGAATGTCGTCAGGACATCTTTCAGCGACGCGGCCTTGCCATGATGCAGATATGGGCCTGAACGATAGAGTCCCAGAAGCGTCGGCGTATCGTATTTTGGTTCCATGAGTTCTGAAGGATCATCCTGTCCGGTCCCGACATCGTGTAGCACGATGTCCGCCATCGAGCGAGGCTGGGAATCGGTCAACATTGGACCGGAATGGCATGTTGCACATTTTGTTTCGGCGGAATGGAAAAGCACTTGACCGCGCAGGGCCGATTCATTCAGGCCATTCTTTGTATAGGGACTCAAGGCGTACTTATGCGAATTCGTGTAAGCCGCAAGGTCATCCAGAGGCTTGCTTCTGCCGCTCATCGGCACGCCCATCGCATCGGGAAGCGGTTTCTTCACGAACCCCTGGCCCTGCATCAGAAGTCCCTGAATTGTGTGCTCAAAATCCTGTACTTCGTCGCGATCCGCCGACCAGTGGACTGGATGGGTCCACGACAATCCAGCCAGCGGCTGAGTATTCCTCAAGCCTTCCGGCTGTTGCCATGTGCGGCCGTCGGCATCACCGTCCGGATGACAACTGGAACAGGAAATCCAGCTTCGCGCGGACATCGGCTGGAGAGCCGTGTAGAACAGCTTCTTGCCGAGCAGCAATTCTTCGCTGAGCGGATTCTTCGTGACAGCAACCCGGGCGATTTCTTCGCCGTTTGGAACTTGCAATGCGACGATTTCAAAATCTAGCGCGTTGTAGACCAGCATCGCTTTGTCGTCAGGAGAAAATCGTACGGCCCGCGGATTGTTTCCCAGTGTCATGCCTTTTTCAAATTCCAGTTCGACATAGTCGTCGCCAAGAATGCGACAGAGATACATGTCGTTCGTACCGGCGAACACTACGCTCAGACGTTTTCCATCTGCCGAAAGATCACAGTCCCAAGGATTCGCGGTGACTCGTGCACCAAGCAGCGAATCCATCGGCACACGCATTCGAGTTCCGGCTTTCTCTCCTGTCAGTCGCGCGACTGACACGTAAGGAAAAATGGAACCGCTGCCATGCGACGCGGAGACGCGCGAACGAATATGCGTGAAGTACACCTTTTGATCGTCGGGCGACAACACGACCTGACGCGCCAGATTGTCCGTCGAAGCACCATCCCACGTCTGCTGCACTGTGCCATCAGCGGTGGAAATCCTCAACAATCGCGAAGTTTGATATTCGGTCACAATCAAGAAGCTGTCGTCACGACTGATGGCAATACCGCGTGGCATTTGACCGACTTGCCAGGTTGCGGCGACAACGCCCGGTATCGCATCGATCTGGATGACCTGTCCCGGAAATTCCAATGTCACATACAGCTTGCTTCCGTCCTGTGTGCTTACGACTCCGTATGGTTCATCATACACGTCAATTCGATGTTCGATTGTGCCTGCGTCTGCATCGATGATAACGACCGTGTCATCTCCATAAACGCAGCAAGCCAGCTTATGCGTCGTACCGATCCATGCCACGCCTTCCGGATGAGATCCTATAGGAATCTCGTGCAGCACTTTCATCTGCGGCCAGCTCAGTATCGTCACCGTACCACTGTCGCGATTTGAGCACGCAACTTGCCTGCCGTCACTGCTGAAATTCATTAGCCCGGCTGAGCGAGTCTGAGCCTTTACGGGAGCTAAAAAAATCACGAAGACAGTAGCGACTGCGGCGAGGTTCAGGTGTATCTGTGAGCGTTTCATAATTTTTGTTTTAGTGAAGCCACGAAGGCCGGCTGCTGAAATCTCGGGATTGAAATCAGTTGCGTAGCAAAATGTATGTGCGGAACATCGGATTGTCGCGTGCCGTTCACAAGCGTGCAAGCCGCTGGTTGCCGCGATAGAACTCAATCCACGTTTTTCAGTGGGTAATCGTCGGTTAAGGACAAAGACTGTAGTTCCGCCACTTCGCATTCACCGGCTTCGACTCGTCTTCGATTACCGGATCGACGCTTTTCGATCGCATCGAATTGCACCATACTCTGTAGGCTGGGACCTCCAACGTACACCATTTCCTGAAATCAAAGCCGTCCAACGAATTAAAGGAATCGCAGAATGAAAATAGATATCATCACGCCCAAAAATCATCGGGGAGGGACCTCCGGGGGCGGCACACAGGCAGTGCGGGCTGGGAATCTGATCTTGGTCGGGGGGCAGATGTCACTGGATGAGAGTGGCCGGGTTGTCGGTTCCGACATCACCACTCAGGCTCGGAATGCGTTTGAAGCACTGAAGCGGGTGCTTGCCGAGGCGGGGGCCGGGATGAAGGACGTCGTCAAGCACAACATCTATTTCCAGTGCGATGGCGGCGAAGCCGAGGTGGCGACGTTTCTGGGCGAGATTGATCAGGTCCGGCTCAATTACTTTTCGGACCCCGGCCCCACGACGACTGAAACTCGCGTCGGGCTGGATCGCGAGGGCGCGCTGATTCAGATCGATGCCTGGGCGGTCGTCGATGAACCGAGAGAACGTCTGATGCCGGCGGGGCACTGGAATTGGAGCAAGCCACTGCCGTTTTCGCACGGGTGGAAAGTCGGAGACATGATCTTCGTCGGTGGTCAGCGTTCGCTCGATGAGCACGGCAACGTGCTGGGCGTCGGCGACATCGAAATCCAGACCGATCACGCCTTTCGCAATCTTGACACGCTGCTGCGAGCTGGCGGCGGAGACCGAAACAGCCTGATGCGGCAGAACACGTACTTCCGCTTCTTCGGTGAGGGACGCGAAGTGACCGACTACTGGGAGAAGATGACAAACGTCCGCCGACGCTACATGTCGGTCCCGTCCGCTGCCGGAGCAGGTCTGCGGATCACCGGGTTCCCGAACTCTTCCGAACTAATTCAAGTGGAAGGGATCGGCGTGCTCGGTGAGAACAAGCAACGACTGCAGCCAGGCAATCATTGGGACTGGAGTATTCCCAATACGCAGTTCACTCAGGGTTGGCAGATCGGAAAGTTGGCGTTCATCGGGGGCCAGATCTCCGCAGACAATCGAGCTAAGGCGGTCGGCAAGGACATGGAGACACAGACTCGAAACGTGTTCCAGTTCATTCGCAACGTACTGGCGGAAGGGGGACTCGACGAAAGTGATGTCGCCAAACTCTACATCTACTACCACAGCGACGGTGACTCGAATCAGATCGCCGAGACGAAGGCGACCATCGATCGCGTACAGCGAGAATTTTACCCTGACCCCGGCCCGGCGGTGACGGCGATTCGCGTCTCAGGTTTCGCTTTCGAAGATCTGCTGATCGAAATCGAAGCGTTCGCTATCTGCCGCGACTGACTGCCCAAATTAAAGACTAACGCACGCCGCTCGTCGGAGCGAGTGGGGATTCAGGAACGTCTGGGTCAGCAGACTTTTCAGCGGGTTCGATCATCTGGCGTTGACGCAAGCCGTCGCCCAGTTTCAGCTTCCAAAGACCCTCCGCATCTTTCATCGTGACATAACGGTCAGTGATCGAAATGATCTCAGCGGAAATTTCAGACACGGAGAGCTTTTCGCCTTCCTTCAGCGGGTTCACTTTGTCGGTTGCCTTGTTACGAAACCATGCGTATGAGACACCGTCTTTACCCACGATTCCGGACAGCAGAGTGAGTTCTGCAAAGTCATCCTGCACATCCAGGGTGATCTTTGCCGTAGCAGATTTCGGTCCTTCACCACTGTCGGTCACATGGACTTCGACATCATACTTGCCCGGTGTAAATGTCTTTGGTGGTGTCCACTTGAGCTGACCAGTCGCTGGATCGACAGTGAGTCCTTCCGGAGAACCGCTGCCAAGTGAAAACATTAACGTGTCCGCCACGTCGTCATCCGAGGCTGCGGCGGTTGTGGTGAATTCCTTTCCCAAAACGACAATCGCTGATGCTGTCAACGTAATTCTGGGTGTGGTACTTGGTGGCTTAATGGTAATTTTCAGTTTGGCATCGACCTTGACGTCGGTGTTCTTCTCCTGTGTCATCAATACAGAGGCTGTGTATTCGCTAGGAGCCAGGTCTGCAATCGGTTTCCACAGGAATTCACCGGACGCAGCATCGATCGCCATGCCTTCAGCGGCATCGGACAGGGAAAAATGAGCAGCTCCAAGATCCGGATCCAATCCATCTGCCTTAGCCGTGAACTTTACTTCTTCACCCGGTTTGATTGTCTTGTCCGACACACCGGCGATTCGCGGTGTGTATGTCTTAGGTGGTGAAGGAATTACAAACAGCGACGATTTCACGAATGCTGCGTACTGATCCTGAGATTTTTCCTTGCGATCCCATGCAACCGGAAACAATTCAATGACGGAATTCGCATCGTGCGTTGCTGCCAACGTTCCTTCAGCGCCACGAGCAACCTGCCAGCACGTATCAGTGACTGCTTCAACTTGCAGCAATTCGCGACCGATACGTACCAAAAATGGTTCAAATTCTTCGGGATTTTCTGCGATCGGAAACTGGTCGCTCGGTGCGGCCACTATTTCCGTGTCAGCATCTTTGACGGTGGCCGTGAGCGACGTACGAGCGAGCAACTCCCGACGGTCCTTGGCTCCGGCAGTACTCATGCCTTCAGCGGTGAATGTAACCGTCAGACGCGGATTGCCTTTTGGGCTGGGGCTGTCGATGTTAATCGATGAAATTCGATGCAGCATTTCAGACTGATCGAACAGATACAGGAATTTTGTCAGTCCCTGCAGGTCTGTTTCCGCGCGGCGGACTTCGACGGAAACCGTGCTGTACTCTTTCTGAGTGGACCTAGATGCCGGCACGACGTCAATTCGGCTGAAGCCACATTCTTCAGCGAGCGTCTGAATCCATTCACGATACAGTCGCTGAGCATCATCAACATCGGGCGGCAGACTGATGACCTTCCAGTCTTCCAGATTGCGTTTGGCAACTTCCAATTGAAGTTCTTCCGCTTTGAGAGTTGCTGCCGATTCTTCAGCAGCGGCCAACTCGGTTTGCAGCGTGCGAATCGGCCCGCGCAGCCAGTTGTCAGCTTTCGATCGCAGCAAAAAGACGAGGATAACCAGTGCCAGTCCGACGGCAAGAATCTTTGTTCGTTTTCGATCGTCCATTACATCTTCCATTTACTGTTCGCCGTCGCGATTCACGTAGCTTGGACATTCATGTCCGAGACCTGATCAGAAACAATTGCACAAAGAAACACGTTTCGTATTTTGTAACAAAGTCGTTGTCACATCGACAACGCTGTGTGGCCATGCGACGGACATGAATGTCCATCCTACGGTCTATTTTGTCGTGTCTGAAACTACTACGATGATTGACCTTCCTTCGCCTCCGGCAATGACAGTTCCAGATTCACCCTGATTGTATATTCCGGAGCTGCGCTGGCGGAGATCGAAACCGGGGAATATGCTTTGACGCCATAGCCCGCTTCTGAGAGGACTCGACCCACTTCTTCAATGTCGGCTGTTGATTTCGCATATCCTTCCAGCTTAATGATCCCCGTGCCGTTCTTCTGCACGGTTGAAAACTGAAAGTTATCGACAAAAAATCGATCGGTTGACGGCAGTACCGCCTGCAGGCGTACGACTTCGTCCAGCCACTCAATGTCGCGATCAGCCCACTCGCCGATTCTGCCTGCCTGATTTAGTTCTGACTCGCCAGCGGTGAGTTTTTGCCTGATTGCACCGTTTGATGCCAGCAGCATGTTTTTCTGCTCTGTCAGTTCAGTGATCTGTCCCTGCCGCCAGAAGTAAACAGCGGCGAACAACAGCAGAGCGACCAGAGTGCCACCAAGCGTGGCGATGCGGCGGTAGTCTTTCTTTTCCGGAGGTTTACGCGGGTTGATCAGGTCAACAGCCGCGACGGTTGCTTTGGCATCTCCGCGGATCGCACCTGCCAGTGCGACGACATCGGTGGCAGTCACGCCTTCCGCCAGTTTTCCATGAACTAGCGCAGTTGCCGGATCAATGCGTTCGATCGAGGCCGAATCGAATCGCAAAGCCAGTTGATCCGATACAGCACTCGTTGTATCTGTTGAACCGATCAGCAGAATACGTCGGATCTTGTGATCGCCAAGCGACTCCGCAGCAGACATGCGGGCACGGGTGAGTTCCGATCGCAGAGTTCGTTCTATCGCATCGGCAGACGACCACGAACTTCCGCTGTGCGAGTACAGTACGGCAGTGCCGCGGAGAAATGTGACTTCGATAAAATCTCGACGCATCAGCACGATGACATCGACCAATGAAGCGTTGGTGCTCGCTGTCAAAATTCCGGCCTGCGCAGCAGCCTGAGCCAGACAGAACGCACTGACACGAAGTTCTTTGTGTTCAAGCCCAGCCTCACTGAGAGTCCGACGGGCTTGTGTGACCTGATCATTGGGGGCTGTGACGAGCAGCACGTCGCGGGTCATGCTGCCAACAATGACAGGCAGCGGTGCAAAATCCATGCTGACGGATTCGAGCGGAACGGTGAGTCGCATGGTGGCCTGCATGCGAACCATGTCAGGCAGCTCGGCATCCGTGACCTGTGGCAACTGAATGCGATGAATGGTGACGAATTGTCGTGGGAAAACGACGGTCACCTGCGGACGGTTCTTGCCCAATGTGCTCCCGCCGAATTGCTTCAACTGATCCACGACGGAGAGCATGTCAGCTGCGTCTGCGGGGCGATCAATGATTCGAGATTCTGTGATTTCGACGCGATTGCCGTCAGTTCGTCCGCGCGCAACAACCAGACGGTCACGATCCCATTCGATGAAGATGTCGGACATGATTTGGCTTTTTATGATCCGCTAAAGTCGGGAGCCACAGAGTCTATTGAACCCCGAAAACGGCATGGTGGTGCAGCGCTGGATGAGAAACAAGCACAGCTTGCTCAGGATAAGGCTTCCGGAAGAGGTTTTCCCGACTTTTCCGAAGTTCCGGGCGTTGGAGGGACCTGTTTTCGTCGTGGGGAAGACTTCCAGCCTGCCGTCCGCCTTTCTGCAGTTTATCCCGTGGTCGAAGTTCAGGCTTTTTCTGCAGTTCCCAAACAGACGACCGGGTTTTTGACTGCGGTTTATACGGCCTGTTCTTGACCGCATTCAGTGCATCTGGCCGCAATATCTATTTCGTGTCCACCGCTTTTTGCATGGGCTCACCACGCTGATCGATTTCAATCCAGTCGGTGGCGGACTTGATATTCAGCCGGTACGACCGTTTAAGGATTTGATCTTCCTGCACCAACTTATAGACGTGCAGTTCGATGATGGCGAGATCCGGAAGTGGCACGTTTTCGAGTGCTAGTTCAGCGATGCGTTTGCGCAGAGCGAGGATTTTGCGAACGGATTCTTCACTCTCGGACAACGGGTCAATTTCGGACTTCATTAAAATGCGCAGGATCGTTGGCGTATCCAACTGCATCCGCTTCTTGCCCCCATCGACACGCGGAGAGGACCCCGGGAATTCCTTTACAATTGCCTCCTGTAGTGGTCTGAACGGCCCCAAGTGCAGCGTCGAATATGCGTACAGCAGCCCTGTCGCAGTGATTCCCATCGCAAACATTCCAATTACCATCCCGCGACCGGAAATGGTTCGAGGGGCCGAGGGTGCTATGGATTGTGGATCAGACATAAGGATGTGGCGTTGATTGCGTTGTGAAAGAAATGGTACTTGTTTTACTTTCAAAGTAGCCGTCACTCTCCGAGTGACCAAGCCCTGAAATTTCGCCAGAATAGCTGGCGTTACCCAGAGAGTGACGGCGACATTGGCCTTTTCCCCAAGCACGGTGGATTCTATGCATAGCTGCAGTTTCGACCGACTTTTCCGTCACATTCACTCCCAAATTCCCGCGAACAATGCTTCCTGGGATTTCCCGGCACGTTTCTTGTTGACGATCCTGCCGCAAGTCTTCTAAAGTGCCGCATATGAGCCTCAGTATTAACGGCATTCAGATGATTCTGATCGGCGGCATTTTTGCCGTTCCACTGCCGCTGCATGCCTGAGGGACACGGAAACCGATAATAGCCCTCAGGTCACCCCTGGGGGTTTTTTTGTTGGTATTGAACAGCGTCTGACAAACAAAGGCCGAACACATGGCTCGCATTCAGCTTTACGACACAACTCTGCGCGATGGCTCCCAGGGAGAAGGTGTCAATTTCTCGCTGCAGGACAAACTGATGATCGCCAGAAAACTGGACGAACTCGGCTTTGATTATATTGAAGGCGGATATCCGCTCTCCAATCCCAAAGACGAAGAATTTTTCCAGTGTGCCGCCGAGATGGAATGGAAACACGCGAAAATCACGGCTTTCGGAATGACTCGCCGCAAAGGTGTCGCAGCGAAAGACGATATTGGCATGCAGGCGCTGATTGGTAGCAAGGCTCCGGTAATCACGATCGTGGGCAAGACGTGGGATCTGCATGTCACGGAAGTTCTGCGAGTGTCACTCGAAGAGAATCTTGCGATGATCAGCGATTCGATCGCGTTTGCAAAGTCAGAAGGTCGGGAAGTCATTTACGACGCCGAGCACTGCTTTGACGGCTGGCGGGCGAACGCCGAGTATGCTGTTTCGACATGGAAATCCGCTGCCGAGGCCGGTGCCGACATGATCTGCATGTGTGACACAAACGGCGGGACGTTACCAGAACAGATCGTCGAAGCAATCGCCGCACTGCAGAACGCCGTGAAGTGTCGCATCGGGATTCACACTCACAATGATTGTGAACTTGCGGTCGCAAATTCATTAGCCGCCGTCAAAGCCGGAGCGATTCAGGTCCAGGGAACGATCAATGGGATTGGCGAACGTTGCGGCAACGTCGATCTTGTTTCCGTTGCCGCCAATCTGTCGCTCAAGCTGGGCTACGATGTGCTGGCACCGGGAAAGATTCAGCGACTGACAGAGTTGTCTCGCTACGTATACGAACTGGCCAACATGAACTTTCGTTCCGGGCAGGCGTTCGTCGGCACCAGTGCGTTCGCTCACAAGGGAGGCATGCATGTTCATGCTGTCAATCGTATCGCGCGCAGTTATGAACACATTCGGCCAGACACGGTGGGCAACGAACGTCGCATTCTGGTGAGCGAACTTTCCGGGCGATCAAATATCGTCGCCAAGACAACGAAGTTCAATATCAGTGAGAATAATGAACTTATGCAGAAGATTCTGAACGCCGTGCAGGATCTGGAGCACCAAGGTTATCAGTACGAAGCCGCTGAAGCGTCGTTCGATCTGCTGGTGATGAAGCAGGCCGGGACCTACGTGCCAGCATTCCAGTTGGATCATTATCGCGTCAACGTCGAAAATCAGACGCGTGAAACGATGACAGAAGCGGTCATCAAACTCACCACCGGCGACAACTGTCGGCACGTCGTCGGTGAAGGCGACGGCCCTGTCAATGCTCTTGACAGCGCCTTGCGAAAAGCGCTGACGGCGGCGTATCCCAGATTAGCCGAAATGACTCTGGTGGACTACAAAGTCCGCGTCATCAACAGCACCGAAGGCACGGCCGCCCGAGTCCGCGTGGTGATTGAAAGTCGTGACAAAGACGGCATGTGGAGCACCGTCGGTGTCAGCGAAAACATCATCGAAGCCAGTTGGATCGCGTTGGTAGATGCGTTTGAATTCAAGATCCACCGGGATCGGGAGGCGGTCAAGGCGAGCGGTGTGACGTAAGCCCGCCGGTACAACTGCGAAACAATCCAACGCAGTTGTGCGCGGCACGAAAACTTGCAGAAAAGGTCCGGCAAGCTGCCGCGCGCCGATTCAGGATTCAGCAGTCGCATTTCTCTTCGGCTGATGGTAGATTGAAGCCGAGGACAGAAACCATGGTCGAAATCAAATATACTGGTGATGCCCTTTGGGGAAGGATTGAACGAGCCGTGGAGATTGTGAAAGATCGCCTGCGGCGCGTTGTGCGGGCCTTGAACAACGCGAAAATCCCCTATGCGATCATCGGAGGCAATGCGGTTCAGCACTGGGTGGCACAGGTCGATGAATCTGTCGTTCGCAACACGCGCGATGTCGATATTATTCTGAATGAATCGGACCTCGATGCGGCCATTGCAGCTCTGGAACCGGAAGGATTCATTTATCGGCGCAGTATCGGGATTACCATGTTCCTTGACGGTCCGAATGCAAAAGCCCGCGACGCTGTTAACGTTCTGTTCGCGGGCCAGAAGGTCCGCGAAGAATATCCGGAACCGGTGCCGGAGATCGACAAATATGAACTGATCGAGGACGCTCGCACGTTGCCGCTTGAACAACTTGTGAAAATGAAGCTAACCTCTTTTCGACGCAAAGACCAAGTTCATTTGCTCGACATGATTTCCATTGGCCTCATCGACGAAAGCTGGCTTGACCGGATGCCACACCAACTACGAATACGACTCGATGAATTACTCAATGATCCGGACGGTTGATCGCGACAAGGACGGACATCAGCGAAGTCAGCCGGATCGGCCTGATGGATACTTTTGAATTTGAAATGCACCTGGATCTCGCATTGGCGAAAGCGGGCGGAGTCCATTAATCCTGGAGCCACGTCCCCGATCGACGCAAACTTTTTCGGCACCGTAATTCTGGTCTACTCGAGGGAGTCGCTGCGATGACAGATGCTGTGCCAAAAACCAGTAGCCGCTGGCAAAGGGTCGCGTATGCTTTCTACATTATTGTTGCTGTGGTCCTTGTATTCATAATTCCGTCAACCGCGAAGATTGTCGCGATCACGGGTTGGCTGTTGGTGTGGGCTATATTCAATACATGGAAACGCGACTGGGCGGGATGCTTCGGTGGCTGGACCTCATTTTCGATCTTTCTGATCACCGTCCTAGCCTCATGGGTCAACAGTGCGACAATGAGCCAATCGCATGTCCAGGACTCTTATCAGATCCGGTACGCGATAAAGGATTCGTTACGCAGCCTCGACGAATTTCACAAAGAACATGAACGCTACCCTGATTCGCTGAAAAGCTGGCAAAAAGAGTTCCCGCAGGTCAGGGACTTCGCAGTCGATCCGTGGGGACGATCACTGCTATACACGGTCGATCACGACAGCTTTCATATTGGCAGCCTTGGTCGAGACGGAGTTTCCGGAGGCGTGGGGCTTGATACTGACTGGTTCTATGACTCGACCACCAGATTCGATGACGGTCCATGGCCTTTTGCCCCGGATATGCCATTGCCGCTGTGGCAGTTTATGTTTAACACACCGTCGTCATCCTCGATTCCGCTCGGTGCAGTGCCGCTGGGTCTGATTGCAGGCTATGCAGTCCGAAAGGAGTCACAGGGAGTGACTAAAATAACGCGATCAATCATTTTCAAAACAGGCACCGTGACACTCATTGCGGCAGTTGTCTCCACTTACCTTGCGATATTTCATATCGCATTATCTCAAACGGGCCACTGACGGATGCCGTTCCGCTATCTCAGAGATCCGGTTTTTCTGACGTGCCTGGCCGCATATTTTCTGAACTGGACCCTGGAAGAATTCTCTCTCAGTCCGGTGTTGGCACAGTGCTATCTGAATGACCTGATCTGCATTCCGTTCTGGATACCAATCATGGTTTGCGTCGCAAAGAAACTCGGTTGGCGCAGCCATGATTGCCGACCTGACATCATCGAGATCGTCATTCCACTGATTATGTTTGCCGCTGTCTTCGAAGTTATTCTGCCATCCACAGCCATGTTTCGCAACAGGACGATCGCCGATCCATACGACGTTCAGTGCTACGTGCTTGGCGCGGTTGTTGCGAACTGGCTGTGGCGCAGAATGTACGACACTCATACTGCTTCGGCGAGCTAATCATGTTGCGCTCACGCCGTTGGCGAAGAGGTTAAACAAGCCTCGCTCTAATCGCGACTTCATTTACACGCTTACTCTTCGTCTTTCGCCCACAGATGATCCGCCAGTGCATTTGGTGCCGCCACGATCTCGTTTGCCTTAAAGTACGTAGTGATTTCGCGGGCGGCCGCTTCGGGGCCGTCGCTGCCGTGGATGAGGTTCATCTGACGGCTGGCTCCGAGGTCTCCGCGAATCGTTCCAGGGGCGGATTCGCGTGAGTTCGTCTTTCCCATCAACGTTCGCATGACCGTAATCGCTTCTGGACCTTCGACAATCATTGCAACGACGGGCCCGGAGGTTATGAAGGCTTCCAGATCTTTGTAGAACGGCTTTGCGACATGCTCCGCGTAGTGCTGCTTGCTCAGCTCCGGCGTCACCTGCAGCATTTTCATTCCGATAATGCTGAGGCCCTTGTCTTCAATGCGCGAAACAATCCGCCCTACCAGTCGTCGCTGTACGCCATCCGGTTTGACAAGTATCAAAGTTCGTTCAAGAGCCATGAGAGGGAAGTCTTTCGTTGAAAGTGAGCGAAGGATTGAATAAATGACCAATGTCCAAGACCCAATGACCTATGAATCGCAGTTTAATCACATCAGTTGCCACATGGTGCGATTCATAGGTCATTCGGATTTGGTCATCGTGAATTTCATCAAACCCTCATCATCTGCAGGAACTCTTTGAACAGGTAATGGCTGTCATGAGGCCCGGCGGCGGCTTCGGGATGGTATTGAACTCCGAAGGCTGGGTAGACCTTGTGACGAATACCCTCGGCTGTCTGATCATTCAAGTTGATATGAGTGACTTCAACGTCATCGGGCAGAGTCGCTGAATCGACAGCGAAGCCGTGATTCTGTGATGTAATTTCAACTTTTCCGGTTCGGCGGTTCAGCACGGGCTGATTGGCACCTCGATGACCGAAACGCAGCTTGTACGTTTTGCCTCCAAAGGCGAGACCGAGCAACTGCAGGCCAAGGCAAATCCCGAAGATTGGTTTTTTGCCCAGTAGACTTCGAATTGTTTCAATCGCGTAAGTCAACGGCTCCGGATCTCCAGGCCCATTCGACAGAAACACGCCATCCGGGTTCAGTGCCAAAATCTCTTTTGCCGTCGCCGTTCCCGGAACAATTGTGACGCGACAACCTATGTCGCGCAAGTAGCGAGGGATATTCCATTTCATGCCGTAGTCAATCGCCACGACATGCGGCCCGTCAGTGCGATCTGCGTCTGAGACGAAATCAGATGGACGCCCCAGTTCACTGAGCGACATATCCCAGCCGCAAGTTTGCATCGGCATGACTTCCTGAACCAGATCTCGACCGACCAGTCCCGGGGCCTGCTGCACTTTGTTCAGCAATGAGACGTCATTCAGATCCACAGTGGACAGGATGCCCTTCATGGCGCCTTGGGTCCTGATCTGACGGACCAGCGACCTTGTATCAACACCCTGCAGACCGATGATGTTGTTCCGCTTGAGGTAGGAATCCAGCGATTCAGTTGACCGGTAGTTGCTTGGAAACTCGCACAGCTCCTTGACGATGAATCCCTTGAGGAACAATCCTCGGCTTTCGACGTCTTCCGCGTTGACGCCATAATTCCCGATGAGCGGATAAGTCATCGTCACGATCTGGCCGGTGTACGACGGATCGGTGAGAATCTCCTGATAACCGGTCATGCTGGTGTTGAATACAACTTCACCGTGGACTTCACCTTCAGCTCCGAAAGCCTGACCAGTGAATACTTTACCGTTTGCCAGCGCCAGCTTTGCCGGGCGACCTGCCATGTCTCAATTCTCCCAGGGTCCGCGCGTAAAACCACCGCAGTTTTAAAACACAATTGCACGCGAGTTTTACCATTCCCCGGAGACCCGGAAAAGTACCGGACCATGCCACGATCCAATTTCGCGAAAATCAGATGATCGCCAACAATCTCTGCTGGCGTCGTTTTTTGCTTTCCACCCGGCTATTCTCCACCACATGACATTTACATCACTTAGCGGAAAGCGAATTCTGGTCACGGGTTCTTCCACGGGCATTGGTCGTGCGATTGTGCTGGAGTGTGCGCGGGCGGGAGCGGATGTGGTCGTGAATTGTCGTCGGTCGGGGGAAAAGGCAGGGGCTGTCGCGGAAGAAGCTCGGACGTTGGGTGTGCAGGCGGATGTCATTGCAGCAGACGTGGCCGATGAACAGGATCGCAGGAAACTGGTTCGAGCCGCATTTGATTCAGGTCGCATTGATGCGGTCGTCAACAACGCGGGGGCGGACTTGCTGACGACGGAACTTCGCGATGCTGAGTTCGCTCAGAAGTTGAGTGCTCTGATTGAGACGGACGTGATGGGCACGATTGAGTTGTCGCGTGCGTTCGGCAGGCGATTTCAGGAACAGGGCCGCGGAGTGATTCTGAATATCGGCTGGGATCAGTCAGATCGCGGCATGGAAGGCGACAGTGGTGAACTGTTTGCAACGGCCAAGAATGCCATCATGGGATTCAGCCGTTCGCTGGCTGTGAGCCTTGCACCACATGTGAGGATTAACTGCATTGCTCCCGGCTGGATACGGACGGCGTGGGGCGAAAACGCCAGCGACTACTGGCGGCATCGGGTGATGACAGAAACACCGTTGAAACGGTGGGGTGAACCGCAGGATATTGCCAACATGGCCAGGTTCCTACTCAGCGACGACGCAAGTTACATCACCGGACAAGTGATCAATGTCAACGGCGGTGCTGTGCGATGAACGTAGCCGTCTCGCTCCGCCGAGAAGAGCCTTTTGGGGAACACGCGGCTGATGGTGCCGGGTTGATTTTCGCACCGCTTGACTGGTTGAACGCGAAGTAGAATTGTTTTGCAACGTGAACTGGTTGTGGGCTCATCACGGCGGAGCGTGATGGCTACCTTGCTCGCTCCAGCACCGCCTCATAAATGGCCTTGGCCTTTCGATATTCCGCGAGTGATTAATCCGGCAGGATTCCGGTATTACGCGCGATCTCTTCATCCGTGCGTTTTACGAAGAACTCGGCATCACGGCGGCGTGGTTTTAAGGGAGCGTTTGGAACATCGACGAATACGGGGTTCGTGTGAGCAAAGCTGACCTTGGCGTCCGGCAGTTTTTCGAAACATCGCAGCGCGAGCCATCCTGAGCCGTGAAGCGTTTTACTGACGTTGATCGAATACTTCCATGCTCCTTCGGACGTTTGTTCGGATTCGATTGTGAGGCTCTGAACGGTTTCACCGTTGCAAATGATTTCGATGCAACGCAAGGGATTCACACTGAGGATCGCACCCTGCCGCCGCGCTTCCTCGGCAGCCGGAAAAGCTGGTGGCGATGGAAGATTGAGTGGAGTCTTGTGATTCAGCACAAAGACAGCCCCCTGAGTGTGCCGTTTGCCATCAACCGAAAAGATTTCGTATTCCGTATTGATAGGATAAATCAGATGCGTCGGATCGACGCTGATTGGTGCGGCTTCCATGTCCGGGCCTGACGCAGACGGAATCTCTTTGCTGTCACGCACCCAGCGTGGATGTCGCGATTTGAACGACGAAAGTGACATAATATTTCGACGATATTGTTTTCATGGGAAGTTCCACCTATTCGAGGGAAAGCTCATGAACGACAAGATCCTGAACGTCAGCCGCAGCGCGTGCCCGCATCAGGAACTGCGCCAGAGCGCGCTCGTATGCTTCTCTTGCGGCGGGACGCTCTGATTCTGCAATGAAACGGTTTCGGTTTTTCCAGAGCAGCCGTACCGACTCCGCACACCACAGCGCACTTCCCCGCGACGCGCGAATCGGTTGCTGCTGAACGATGACATTCACAGGATTGGTATGCAGTTGAGGAAACTGGCGGATGGCAATCCAACTGCTGTGTTCGATCGGAAGTTCGAACCTCAGGTTATGTTGTTTTCCGTCGGCAGGGACTTTCTGTGAGGCTGCGACCTGCCCATTGATGATGATTTCCACCAGCCGTTCTCCGCCCTTCACAAAACCAGTGTCGCGCGATGCGTGCAGATTCACCGTGTCACCAACCATTCGATTTCCGGAAGGGGGCAGGAGTGTACCGTAGGCGACGGCCCGTGGTTGTTCCGGAGCAAAGGCAACACTAGTTTCGACCACGACCGATCCGGGTGCCTCCAATGCGATATCTTCGGTTCCGGGGGCCGTACTGTTGACAGTGAATGAAGTCGCGTGAGCGTATCCATCGGAGACATATGAACGACCGGCGGCAATCCCACCGCACCACGCAGAAAAATCCACGTCCTTCACTTTGCCAAGCTGCACGTAGACTCGACCCTGTCCGACGCGGCGACTGCTCATGCACGGAAAGTCCGTCTCGCCACTCAGCTTGAGCGGATAGCCACAATTGAGCAGATGATACCACGTATTCCATTCGGGAATTCGAGCCGTGTCCATCGCACTGATAAAGTCACAAACGCCCTCGGATGTACTGACAAAAATTTCCAACGCTCCACCACCGTCCATCGCTGGAAGTGCAAAGTTCGGAAGCTGATCCGCCACCCGATCTGTACTGCGCTGCAATTCAGATTCGGACAACATTCCATCGCGGTCAGATTCCATCGCGCTGAACCTTTCCGGGAGCAAGTGCTCGCGGGTTTCATCCTCGCTGAGAGTGCCATCCTGATTTGCATCGAGGTTTCGCATCAGCCGTGCGGCCGCCTGTTTGGCATCGACATGCAGAGCCGAATGCGGATATCCAGTGACACCCCCTTGTTCTTTCGCCCACCGCATGACGGGGACCGTCCATGTCGGCCAACCCTGAGTACTGGTGCCATCAGAACCTGGAAACGTCTGGTTCTGCAGATTCAGCAAACAGACGTGCCCGAGTGCGGCGGATCCGAAGCCGCTGATTTCGAGGTCGTACTTCAGCAGCGTCTGCGGTTCGCTGATGGTATCAGCAGTCGGCGAGAAAAAATTCCTCTGGTGATCAAAGCACGGTCCCCATGTCAGCACGCACCCCACATTCAAACCTTCACCTTTCACCTGATTGAACATGTCTGCGGGTGTGACGCCCTGAGTCGGGTTGTCATAATGGGAACAACCGGCAGCGTGAATATGATGATCCCCGCTGTAGAATCCAAAATCCGCTGGATTGATCCAGCGCTGCAGATCCACCGTCAGCGCTGAGTTCGACGGAACTTTGCTGTTGGGGTCGTCGCCCTCGGAGACTCTCGGTTCGTTGATTGTGACGTTGCGAACCTGACGGATATATTCCGGGCCACGGCTGCTTTCCAGAGTGAACTCACCGGGCGGCAGCAGAACAATATCACCATCTTTGCGGTAGATCTGGGGCTGAAAGAAAAAATCCGGCGCGAGGCGTTTGGCCTGAGGCGGAAAGACCCGACCCTGCGAGTCACGAAACTCAAGCCGCGCTGTCGTGGGTACGTCGCTGGAGTCGTGAATTGACAATTTCACAGGAATAGCCGGGCGAACACTGAAAAGCACGGGGACTTCACTTCGAAACCCCAGATCCTGCGTACCCTCGCCGACGTCAAACGCAATTGTGGCCTCTCGTGTTCCGGACTCACTGCAGTGGATCAAAGCCAGGGCGTATTCAACATTCAGGCCACTGAGTGTGGGCGTCATGGGCGACTGGTCAAACATCTCCACGTCCAGAAAACGCCGTTCGCGGTTCGTGTTTTCATTTCGCTTGAGTTCGGTCTGCGCCTGTCGCAGCAGTATGCCTTCTGCCGCTCCAGCGTAGACTGCACCAGCCTGAGGACTGGAGATGTGCAGAGGACGTGCAAGCGTGGCGTCGTTAATGACTTTGATAATGATGGGCGTATAGCCTCCCTGCTGCAGCACGGGATCACCGGGACCACGTTTGACTTTGACTCGCAACTCAGGGTTAATCTCGATGACAAAAATCGCGACGGGATCCAGCAACGTCTGCAGTACTGAACCGTCTTCGGAGGCGATTGCGTTGGTGATGTCGTCGCGAGGAGAGGCCTCCAGTGCTGCGCCGAGTGAGTCGAGCGTCTGCAGAAGCCGCCGGATGTTGGCCGCGAGCGGCTGGCCGTCTGCCTGGCGGCGCGCGACATCGTCAGCGAAACTGCTGTTGCTGCAAAGTGTAACGCTTGTCATCAGATACAGAAACTGACGTGAAAACTTTCGCAGACAAGCAGTGATCATTGGAATCGGCTCCGTAAGATTCGGCGAGAGTGATATCAGAGATTCCCGTTATATACACCAAACGGCTTCGAATGTTTAGCCGCCACGCCATCGGCGTGCGTGCAGGTCGGTCCGCAGCCAGAGAAAACGGAATCGATCGTAATTGACCGCATAGGCCCGTACGAATCGAAAGTGAGTTAGTTTATGGCCGCCCTGCGACATTGGCACACAGCTCTCACGCCGATGGCGTAGAGGCTAAACATCTCATTCGATCTCACTACCACGGCGATCGTTCCAGCATCCACCAGCGTGGTTTCCAGATGCCCTGTTGCAGGCCGAAATGTTTTCTTGCAACATGGCTGACGATGTCGGGGATTTCGTTGCAGACGCTGAAAAACGCTTTACGAACTCCGGCTGTAAGCGCGCCAGACGAAGGACCAGATGATGGCCATCAGGGCGATTGCAGTGGTGAGTACGGAAAGCCATGTTTGGCGGCTTGCGCGGTCGGCGACGTCAATTACTGGCCGAAGCGCTGCTTCGCGTGGTTCCTGGATAATGACCAGCCAGCCGATGTCGCTCACGGGGGCCATCGCGGCCAGCCATTCGCCCTTGTAGATGGCTGAGCTCGGGTCCGTCAATCGTCCGATTGGGTCTTTGTACATTTTCAAGCGGACTTCTGCAGAGGGGTCGTGTGCCTGAGAGGCCTGAATTTCTCTTGCGGTCGATTCGTCAATGAAGAGCGTCTCAAACAATTCAGCATCCTTGTTGCTTTCCTCCGCAGCATGGACGACATCTTCTGTCAGGTATGGATGATCAAGCAGTCGGTAGTGCGTCTTATCGCGGGCTTCAACGAGTGCGATTACTCGATGAACGCTGTCTGCGTCTGGTTCACGAATCAGGCGCCCCATCCGTTCCTGAAGATCGCCGAGATGCACTGAGCGTGCGAGGACGGCAATGACTTTACCGTTCTTGTTTCTAACAGGTACACTCAATGCCACGGTCTGACGCCCGGTCGTGGTGCTCTTGTACGCATTGCAGACATGGGGCTTGTCTAAAGGTGCGATGTCTTCAGGAATCCTGTTGAGCGGATAATCCTCCCCACGTCCGTGAAAATAATCTCGATAGGAAAAATTCTTCTCCAACGAAGAGTCACTGAACTCTCTACGCCAGACCTGAATTCCAAAACGGTCGTTCAAAAACCAACTCGTATCAGTGACTAGGTCGTGCTCTTTATTTGCAGCATTGCACCGCGCCCAGGCAGCATCCAAGAGCTGCAGCCAACGTGGCGGAACGTTTTTTTCATCATTTTCGTGTTTACGAACTTCGTCGGCCAATTCATGAGAGTCCCTTTCCATCGCCGTTTCAAGTGCCTCCGCAAGTTCATGATCCGTCAGGATTGTTTCCAGTTCTTCCAGGCGGTCATGCAGTTCATGGTCCATCGCCGCCGCCTGCAGTCGTGCGGACAGTGCATCGCTTTCCAGCGCTCGGTCAGTGACTTGTTCCAGAGCGCTCTTCAAGTTATCACGCATCGCACTCATGAAGATCGGAATCATGGCCCCCATGAGCAGGATCGGGGCGACCACACCCAGAATCAGCAGCGGGCGGAGCGATCTGATTCGATCACGATTGTCCAGTGCATCACGAATTCCCTGAGCATTCGGAAATCGCTTCGACGGAACAGAGTTCAGGCACCGTTCGATGATATCAGCCAGTCGTCTATCAACTCCTTTGATCTTGCGATGGCCGATCGGCACACCGCTGCTGCTGATCATCTTTTGATATACTTTCAAACGTTCATCCAATGTGTCGGCAGATTCCAGTTGTCGCTGCGCGGCTTCTGTGCGATGCGGCGGAACTCCTGTTACTAGGTGATAAAACAGCGCGCCGACGGCGTAGACGTCCCATTTCGCATCTGGCAGGGCATCCAGATCGGCCTGTTCGGGTGCCATATAATACAGTGTGCCGAGCGCCGGACTTTGTTCGTGCGACATGCGGGCTTGGCCAAAGTCGCAAAGTCTGGCGTGCATTTGGCCGTCGAGCAGCACGTTGTCGGGCTTGAGATCACAATGCAGCACACCGGCTCCGTGAGCATCAATGAGAGCGTTGCAGATTTCGCGGACGATGCGCACCGAATCATCAACCGACAAGCGGCCTCGCGCCAGAAAATTTCCGAGTGATCCGTTTTCGACGTACTCCATCACGAAGTATGGTGGTTCGGCATTCCAGCCTACGTCCAACAGCCGGACGATATTATGTGAGGTATAGACGGCGGCCAGTTTTTCGACTTCGCGACTGAGCATCGACCAGTTGAGTCCGCGCTGATGCGGATAAAACTTGACCGCCACCATGCGGCCCGTGCGATCTTCCCGAGCCAGCCAGACCGTTCCGTACGCTCCCGTCCCCAGACGACGGACGATGGAATAGCCCTCGATTTCAGCTGGCGGCGTATTTCCTTGCAGGCTCAAACGGCGCGACCGTTCCCGATCATCGTCGCTCTGAACTTCCGTATCGTTTGAACCGGCCACAAGGGAACTCATTCAACAAACTTTATGGGTATAATTGCAGAACACCATTGTAATCATACGCACTCAGTTTAGAAGCCAGACCAGTCACATATGCAGTTCGCTCGCGCAGCAACTTGCCACCACTCAAGCAACTCGCCTCGGATTCGGCAGTAGCCTGACTGAAGCTGATCTGCTCGACTTGTATGCATCATAACGCGGCTTCTAATGCGACCCTCCGAGCTGGAACAACAATACGTCAATCCTTGCAGCGACCGGGATCTCACGTTTCCTCGGTGATTCCGTAGCGTTCGATCAGGCGATAGAGCTTTCTGCGATGGATGCCGAGGATACGGGCGGTGCGGGCTTTGTTTCCGTTTTGCTGGCGCAGAATGGAGACAATGTGAGTTTTCTCAAGATCGTCTAGCCGCGATGAATCGGACGTAAGGTCGCCGTTGGCTGCCGGGGAACCTGCTGGTTGCGAGGTTGAAGTGGCTGACGAAGCACGATGACCGGACGAACCGTCTGAGGGTTCGATAACTTCCGCAGGCAGGTCATCGATCGTGATCTCATGATCGTTGGCGAGTATCTGAGCGCGTTCCATGGCGTTTTTCAACTGCCGAACATTGCCTGGCCAATGATATAGTTGCATCGCGAGTTGAGCTTCGTCGGTGATGGACCAATCTTTGCCGAGCATCGATCGGATCAGCAGCGAGACGTCGCCTTCACGTTTTCGCAAGGGAGGCAGTTCGAGCGACATCACGTTGATGCGGTAGTAGAGGTCTTCCCGAAAGCGTCCGGCTGCAACTTCATCAACCAGCGTACGATTCGTCGCCGCAATCACGCGGACGTCCACTTTGCGCTCGCGATGCGATCCCACGCGACGAATAGAACCATCCTCCAGCGCCCGCAGAAGTTTGGGTTGCAACGCACCCGGAAGCTCACCAATTTCATCGATGAACAGCGTTCCGTTATCAGCCACTTCAAACAGCCCTGCGCGGTCTTCATTGGCACCGGTAAACGTGCCTTTGCGATGACCGAATAATTCACTCTCGACAAGTTGTTCCGGAAGGGCAGCACAATTGATCGTCACGAACGGTCGGTTGGCTCGGTGACTTTTCTGCTGGAGTGCGCGCGCCACAAGTTCTTTCCCCGTACCGCTTTCGCCCTGAATCAGGACAGGTTTGTCGGTCGGAGCGACACGTTCGATGAGGCGAAAAACTTCCCGCATGCGAAATGAATCGCCAATAATCCGAACCGTTGGTTGAGACCGTTCAATGATGGCTCGAAGCTGGCGGTTTTCCTTGTTCAGCCGCGCGCGTTCCCAAGACATCATGCAGCGCTGTTCAAGTTCATCGAGTGGAAAGGGCTTTGTTAGATAGTCTGAGGCACCCAGCTTCATCGCGTTGACGGCACTTTCGATGGTGCCCTGCCCTGTCAGAATGATCACTTCGGTCTCAAGTTGAGTGGATTTCATGCGTTCCAGCAGTTCCAATCCGGAAAGGCCGGGCATGTTCATATCGACGATCGCTACATCGAAGACTTTTCGGTCGCAGACTTCCAAAGCTTCGTGGCCATTGGCTGCTGTTTCGACACGATGGCCTTTTCGAGTCATCCAACGTGCGCAGGTCTCGCGAAAATCCGGGTCGTCTTCCACCACAAGCAAATTCATGGCGTTTGGGGATGTCATAGGTGGCTCCGAGCGAACGGTCTGTTCATGAACAATGGCTGCGGACGACTGAGTTTCCGTACCGCACGGATATAGAGCAGGTATGGGTGTGCGGAAAAGTACATTTATGTGCCAGTTCGCCCGGTTGCACAGCCTAATAACCTGAATTCATGGGAAAAGACTGGCAGAGCGGCTAAGAGCGAACCGCATTCCGAATTGCCACTCTTCGTGGAAAGAGCAGTACAATCTGCGATCCGCCATGTTCGAAAGGTCGAGCCATGATCCAGCCTCCATGAGCTGACATGATGCGATGCACGATTGCCATTCCCAGTCCCGTACCCTTCTGTTTCGTCGTGAAGAAAGGTTCGAAAATCTTGTCGGCGATTTCCTGCGTCATGCCGGATCCATCGTCTGCAATCGTGATCATCGCGGCGGGGTCTGCTCCGCACTGTGCCTCTTTGCAGGACACGGTAATCGTTCCTTCGCCGCTACAGGCATGGATCGCGTTCTCAAGAATATTTCGCATGACCTGTTCGATCCGATGCACGTCCACTTCGCAGATCAGATGTTGCGAGTCTGTGGCATCGACAAGCTCGATTCGCTTGCCTTTGCGAGCAGCGGCAAGATTCTCCCATTCTTTGTGCCAGATTGTCGCGAGATCGCATTCCCGGAATTCCAAATGAATGGGTGCTGCGTAGCTTCGCACCTCTTCGTAGAGTCGATGCAGATCCTGAAGGGCCGTGGTCGCCCGACGTGCCAGGTCGAGCTGTTCTTTGTTGTCCTGCAGGTCGAGCGACAGCATGTCAAGGCAGGCCTGAGCGCGCTGCAGCGCGTTTCGACTTTCATGCGCCAGGCCGGTCACCATCTGGCCAATCGCCGCCAGCCGTTCTGCCTGGAGCAGTTGCTTCTGAACTCGCTCCAGTTCTGTTAGATCGCGAACAATCCCGGTGAAATACGGTTCTCCCCGCACGGCGAATTCGCTCACCGCCAGATGCACGGGGAACTCTGTTCCGTCCTTTCGACGGCCTGTGACACGGCGTCCAATGCCGATGATGGATGGCTTATTTGTTGCGATGTAATCGGCCACGTACGTGTTATGCTGACTGCGATATGGTTCCGGCATGAGCACGTTGATATTGCTGCCAAGCAGTTCCTGCGTCGCATAACCAAACATGCGTTCAGTCGCTGGATTGACGGAGTAAATGAGACACCGGTGATCGATGGTTATGATCGAATCGACAGCGGTATTGAGGACCGCGCGACTGCGAGCGACTTCGTCAGGGCCTGAGGAAACCGGGCGAAATCCGGAACACAACGTGACGAGGAATTTGCCCTCATCAGCACCAAAATGCAGCGGCATCCCGTGAAACAGCATCGAAAGTGGCAAACTATCCGGTGTCAATGCAACGACGACTTCTGCGTGGATGCTGGCGCCACTTGTAGTCAGATCGTGCCACAAGCTTTCAAATTTCGCGTCATCGTTGGTGGAGACGGCATCCAAAAGCCGACAGCCTTCACCGAGAGCGGCGCAGTTAACTTTCATCGTTGCCGACGAAAGAATACGCGAATCTGCAGTGCAGACAAACGCGAGAAGCCTTGGGCCGTCATTATTGGTGGGTTGATTGGTGGTCATCGAGAATTCATAACGTGAGCGACAGGGTTCCAGCCCTCGGTGTCTTGCTGTGTTTTCTTCAGTCAACACTGACGACTGGCGTCGTGCCGGTCTCGAAGTGTTGTCAAATGTTAACCGCCGGAGACCTCAATTCGCCGCGGATTGGCGCGAGGCGCGCGGGGCAGTTCGACGCGGAGGACGCCGTTTGTCAGTTTCGCCTGGATACGGTCGTGATCCACTTCGTCGCTAAGAATGAACGAACGCAGAAAATCCCCGAAGTGGTATTCCTGATGCAGCATCTGAGCCGACTCGGCGACGTCCGAGGTGACTCGTCCAAACAGAGTCAATCGATTGTTCTGCACCTGCAAATCCAGTCCTTCAGAATCGACGCCGGGAAGATCGGCATACAAGACCAAGCCGTCCGGCGTCTCATAGATGTCGATTGGCGGATTGAATAACAAGCGAGGACCGTTCGCACCATCTTCGGACGCTGGAATCATCGAAGATGAATTGTCTGGTTGATTGAGATCCTGAGATTCGGCCATCTTAAACACGCCTTCTGTTGCGACGGTTGTCGCGGTCAACCTTCTCATCGGCCCTGTCGGGCTCCTTCTCTCCCAATCCCGAGGGAGAAGGGACTTTGCCGCAGCGCTGGCAATTGTTTGTTACGGGCCTTCATTGACTTTGATCTGGCGCGCCGCTGACGAAGGCGCCTTGGGCAGAGTAACTCGCAATACGCCGGCACGGTAGTCCGCTCGCATCCCATCTTCGTTGATTCGGTCCGGTAGCTGAATTTTTCGCTGCCATGGTCCATGAAATCTTTCCTGACGTCGAAACGTATCTTCCCGAGCCTCGTCCGGTGGCAGTCGCGTGCCCTTGATCGTGAGAAAGCCGGATGCCATAGTCACATCCAGTTGGCCCACGTCAATTCCAGGGATCTCGGCAGTCAGCACGAAACTGTCGTCCAGTTCCAATAGATTGACCTGCGGAAATCGTCGGCTGAAGCGAACGCCATGCAGCGTCAGGTTGACGCCCTGCAACAAGCGATCGACTTCACGTTCAAGATCCCGAAAGGGGTCCCATGGTTGACCCCAGCGAAAAATTGGCATTAAAAACTCCACGCTCTGTGGTCAATCATTGCCGCCACGAACAGCTGTCAAATACGACGAAACGCAGCAGCCGACAGATTCAGGCTGCACACGATGTTCCAATCCGCCAGAAGGTGCGTACGGACGATAATTAGGTTTCAGTCTCGGATGTAAGGCATTGCAGCACAGCAGCTTACTGAGTTTTTACAGGTTTGTCTCGGCTAGCAGCGGAACTTGGGCGGGTTCTGCCATTTTGCCAGCTCTCCGATCCTACTATTTTCCGGACGAGACGTTCGCAGCCTCAGGAAAAATTCACTCAGGTTTGCTAACCTACGGTTGAGTGTCACCGTAATCCGAGTTTCGGACCGTCAATCAATGGCCCAAAAACAAAATTCGTTCTCTGCAGTTTACGTCGGGAGTTTTGATCCGATTACTCTTGGGCATCTGGACATCATTCGCCGCGCGTCGAGAATTTTTGAACATGTGACGGTGGGAATCGGCATCAATCCGGACAAAATGTTGTTGTTTTCTGCGGAAGAACGTCTGTGTCTATGCCGAGAGTCTGTCGCCGAATTCCAAAACGTCGAAGTTCGAACTTTTGACGGGCTGACAGTCGATTTTGTACGCAATTGCAACAGTCGAATCTTGCTGCGTGGCGTACGAACTTTGACCGACATGGAACAGGAATTCACGATGACGCTGGCAAATCGTGTGCTGGACGAAGAAATCGAATCTGTCTTTCTTATGTCCGCCGAGCGATATGCTCACATTTCAAGTTCTCTAATTAAGCAGATTGCCAGAATGGCGAGGGGCAATGTCAGCGAACGATTGAAGGCGTTTGTTCAACCACGGATCATCGAGGCACTCGTGCAGAAACTGCACGAGCAGGAAATTGTCTAACCGTTGGTCGCAAATTACGTTTTAGATTAAGGGACAATACGCAATGGTAAAAACAGCATCTACGATGTTAAGTCTCGGAACTCAGGCTCCGAATTTTTCACTGGTCAATGTCGATGGCAACGCCGTGTCCCGAACGGATTTCACGGGCAAGCCGCTGCTGGTTGTCTTTATGTGTAACCACTGTCCGTTCGTCGTTCACATTCGCAGGACTCTGCAGGAATTTGCAGCAGAGTATCAAGCGAAGGGTCTGGCGATCGTCGGCATCAGCAGCAATGACGCCGCAGTATTTCCTCAGGATGGCCCGGACCAAATGAAGCACGAAGCGCGAATGGCCGGATACACGTTTCCATATCTGTTTGATGGAACTCAGGAAGTTGCCAAGGCTTACCATGCAGCCTGCACTCCCGACTTTTTTCTGTTCGACAGAGATCATGGTCTGGTTTATCGCGGGCAGTTTGATTCCAGTCGGCCAGGAAACGGCCTGCCGGTGACAGGGCAGGATTCGCGAGCGGCCGCCGACGCTGTGCTGGCCGGAAAACCGGTGTCTGATGAACAACGTCCGAGTATCGGCTGCAACATCAAATGGAGGGCTGGCGGGGAACCGGAATACTTCACCGGAGTTTCTGCAGTTTGATACGGATGACATGTGTATCCGTGGATTCAAATTGCTCCCAAAATTCAAATTCAGCAGAACAGGGAACGTCGAATGGCATCGGATCTGTCGATTGCTTTAAGTCAACTTCATGGATTGCTGCGGCAACTTGCTGAGGCCGAAGCGGCCTTCGCCGACGGGCCGCGGTCGATCACGGTCTCAGAAAAACAGGTTGCTCAGGCTGAACAGAAGATTGAAGAACAAAAGGCTGCGATCAAGCAGACACGCAAAACCGCCGACGACCTGAATCTCAAACTGAAAACGAAAGAAGCGGAACTCAAAAAGCTCCAGGGACAACTCAACGCAGCAACATCCAACAAAGAATTCGACATTTTCAAAGGTCAAATCGCCAGCGTTGGCAGCGAACGGGCAGTACTGGAAAACACCGCGTTCGAAGCGATGGAAGAAATTGATGTGGCCCAGGCGGCATTGAAGAAATTGGAAGTTGAACTCAAGAGCCGTCGTCAGGCAGCTCTGACTGTACTGGCCGAAGTACAAGCAAGCCGATCTGGTCTGGAGACAACGCTCCAAGAATTGAAGTCGCAGATCGCCGCCGCTGAGAAAGTCATTCCCCCAGGGGAAGGACTATCGGCCTATCGTCGCCTGCGAATTGCAAACGGTGCCGGTGCATTGGCAGGAATTGAAGATGACTTCTGTGAAGGTTGCAACTGCCGCGTGACCAATCAGGATCTTGTCCGCATTCGCACGGGAGAATTCCTCCGCTGCCGTGAATGCAATCGCGGGCTGTATGTCGTGTAACCATATCATCACCAGCGGGAATACGTACGACCAAAACACGGCTTCCGGCTGGCGAATAAACTCTCGGAAGCGCGCGAGGAACAGCTGGGTCACAGTTCTTCCCCAGCACAAACGCATCTCCACTGGTCGCCTGCAGCAGCCCTTCGCAGATTTCGATCGTCGTCGTTTTGCCCGCACCATTTGGCCCGAGAACTCCAAAGCACGTGCCCTGCTCCACCTGCAAATCAATCCCCCGCACCGCCTGCACCGGCGGCTTCCCCGGCCACGTGTTCGTCAACTGACGACATTCAATCGCATAGGTCATGCAGTGCCAATCTCTTCACTCGCAGTGGCGAGATGCTTCCGTCCTCGGATTGGTCAGAATTCGGTCCGCTGTGCAATTCCGCAACTATTTTCACACCTTCCGATTTCAGCAGTGCATCGGTTCTACTTTTGCGATTTCCGCGACAGCGCGATGCGGCGGCGGTCGGGGTCGATTTCCATGACCGTGACTTTGACAATGTCGCCCACCCCGACGATCTCAGACGGGTCGCGGACAAAGCGGTCGGCCAGTTGCGAGATGTGAATGAGCCCGTCCTGATGCACGCCGATATCCACGAAGGCTCCGAACTTTGTCACGTTCGTGATAACGCCTTCCAGAATCATGCCGACATGCAGGTCGGAAATTTCATGGATCGATTCAGAAAATGTGGCCACTTTGAATTCGCTGCGTGGATCCCGACCGGGGCGGGCAAGTTCGTGCAGGACATCTCGAACCGTGAATTCACCGGCGTCTGCGGAAATCAGATCGGCGAGGTTTAAGCTTGTGATGAGTGTCTCATTGCCGATCAGCGTCTTCACGTCTGTCTTCAGGTTCGTGGCCATCTTCTTGACGAGCGGATATTGTTCCGGATGCACGGCGGAATTGTCGAGCGGCTGAATGCCGTCGCGGATGCGCAGAAATCCGGCTGCCTGTTCAAATGCTTTCTGGCCGAAACGCGGCACTTTGAGCAGTTCGCTGCGGGACTTGAACGCTCCGTGTTCATTACGGAACGCCACGATCCGTTTCGCCAGTACGGCACCTATCCCCGCGACATAGGACAGCAGCGACGGGCTGGCGGTGTTCGCATCGACTCCGACGGAATTCACGCACGATTCCACTTCGCGATCGAGTGCCTTTTTCAGCATCGTCTGATCGACGTCATGCTGGTACTGCCCGACGCCAATGGACTGCGGATCGATTTTCACAAGTTCTGACAATGGATCCTGCAGGCGATGGGCGATACTCACCGCGCCGCGAACCGTCACGTCCAGATCGGGATACTCTTCAATCGCTGTTTCGCTGGCGGAATAGACTGAGGCACCAGCTTCATTCACAACGACTTTCGTTGTCTTCAATCCATGCTGACGGATCAGATCGGACACGAATCGATCGGTTTCGCGCGAGGCGGTCCCGTTGCCAATCGAGATGAGTGTGGCTTTATAATCGCGAATCAGCCTCAGCAGCGTGGCACCGGCTTTTTCTTTTTCTTCGCGTGGTGGCGTCGGGTAAATGGTTTCGCTGCTCAGAAATTGACCGGTTTCGTCCACCACAGCAACCTTGCAACCTGTGCGGAAACCAGGATCGATGCCGATGGTGACCTGCGGACCTGCGGGAGATGCCATGAGCAGATCTCGCATGTTCTTCGCAAAGACCTGCACCGCTTCTGCGTCCGCCTTTTCCTTCAGTTGCTGCATGAGCACACTTTCGCCAGCCGGACGGAGCAGGCGTTTGTAGCAGTCCGCGACGGTCTCTTCGAGTTCCGTGCGAAATTCAAAGTTCGGGTTTTTGATGAGTCTGGATTTGAGATGCCTCTGGTGCATTTCATCGTCCATCGACAGACTTACGCGCAAGATGCCTTCTGCTTCACCACGCTGCATGGCCAGAAAACGATGGGCGGGCATTTTGGAAACTCGTTCGTGACAGTCAAAGTAGTTTTCAAATTTACAGCCCTCTTCCGCTTTGCCCTTTTTGACAGAGGAAACCAATTCGCCCCGCTGAACCTGCTCGACAATCCATTGGCGGTTGGCTGGTGTTTCAGCCCATGTTTCCGCCACGATGTCGCAGGCTCCACGAATCGCGGCTTCCTCATCAGCTACGTCTTTTTCAGGATTGACGAATGCTTTGATCGCGTCTCTTCGAGTTCCCCCGAGTCGTTGTTGCCCCAACAGGATGTCGGCGAGCGGCTGCAGGCCACGTTCCCGCGCCATGGCAGCGCGAGTTCTCTTTCTGGGACGATACGGAAGATAAAGATCTTCCAGCACGCGACTGTCGGTACACTGTTCGATTTGAATTCTCAGCGCCGGTGTCAGTTGTCCCTGTTCGGCAATCGTCTTGAGGATCGTATTCTTTCGAGCCGCCAGTTCGCGTGCCCGGGCAAGCATGTCTTCGATGGCTCGAAGCTGGCGTTCGTCCAGTCCTCGCGTGGCTTCTTTGCGATATCGGGCGATGAACGGGATTGTGTTGCCGTCTTCCAGCAACCGGACGGCACCTTCAATTTGGCCCCCGGCAACGTTGAGTTCAGTCGCAACCTGTCGGCAGAAATCTTCGACGCTGAATACGAAACCAACGGCATCGCGTGTCTGGTCACTGCTCATATTCTGTCCATCCTTGCAAAGTGGGCAGCGCAAAAAATGAGGCTGTGATTCGAAAACCACAGCCTCAAACAGAGGGGAATTGCGGTAGACAGGACTTGAACCTGCACGGGTTGCCCCACACGCCCCTCAAGCGTGCGCGTCTGCCAATTTCGCCACTACCGCAAAGCTACTGAATTTTCGGAACATAAGTTTTAACATGTTGACCGGCCGAGGAAGCCCGTCGAACCCAGTGTTAAGCCACGAATTCGCCGCGAAGGATACCAACCGACGAACCACAGATTCAAGCCGACACGCAGGACAACCTGAGTAGCCCTCAAATTCCCGCATTTTGCTGCGTCAGAATCACCATAAATGGCCACTTCAGGTTCGTCGGCGAATTATCTGCCTCAAATTCATCCTGATCCGTTCTGGTGAAGGCGTTGCGTGCCCAGTGTCAGCCGTCTTCAAATCCATCGAGCCCCGTAATTTCATCGGTATAGGTCGCAATCCGGAAAACGATCTCCGTAGCGTCACCACGCTGAATCATGTGTTCGGCCTCAAGCACATCAATCAGGTGATTCACAAACCGCCCGAAATCGCTACGTGTGATACCTAGATGTTGGTGGATGTGAGCAAGGTTCAAGGGTTCAATGAGGGCTGGGCCATCCAGAACGGCGTTGAAGAACAATTTCTGCATATGTTTCAGCCGATCGATGGTAGCTTGCTGGAAAAAAATCCGCAGCTCCGGATCATTGAGCACCCGGCTGTAGAATTTTTCCACCAGGGAATCGATCGCTTCGGCTCCGCCAATCCGGTCAAACAGCGTGCGGTGGTGCAGGCATGATCGACAACTTTCTGCGAATATCGATAACAAGGCTGTGTCACTGGATAAAACACGAAGTGAGCTTCATCGTACTTGAGTTTTGGAACGTCGGAAAGCTTGCCCGTGGGTTGAGGCACGTCTTTTGGCCTTTTTCAGTGCATCAACCGCTTCCATCATAAGTTGAGGTTACATTGCCTTGCCACTAGCACTTTCCGGTTGCCTCAATACGCAGGCTGTGATCGCATACTCAGCATCGTGTCATGTTGAACATTCTAACGGTCCGCCACGTCGGGCGACGCGCGTGCATCAATGAATCGAGTTTGAAGGATCAAACATGCAAACACGAGTGGTGCAACTACTGCGGCGAGGGTTTCCCCTGGTTCCGTGCGTGGTAGCACTCTGTTGGAGTTGGCTTTGGTAACTGAGGTAAGGTTTGCGGGATATTCAGATTGTAGTGCCCCCATGTCGCCAGCCGATGCCGACGATATGCAGTCTCTCAATTCACAATTCGATCTGCTTGGTCGCCTCATCGACGCCACCGAAGTGCGTCATCGAGCGATCAGCAACAATATCGCTAATGTCAATACGCCCAATTACAGGCGAATGGATGTTGAGTTTGAACAGCAACTTGCGCGAGAATTGTCCCGACAGGAACACACAAACGGGAGTTCCCTGATCACTGCACAGCCGGAAATGGTAGTCACGCCGGGTCTGACTGCTCGAGCGGATGGGAACAACGTGGATATTGATCGCGAGATCGGACAATTGAATAAGAATGCGATGTTGCAGCAAACCTACGTTCAATTGCTCAGCACTTACCTGGAACAAATGCGTCTTGCCATCCAGGGCTAAATAAACAGATCTTGTTGACACTGAATTCAAATCAGTACCAGTTGGAAAGGAGGCCCATCGATGTCAATGAATCAAATCCTGTCCGGAATGGATATTAGTGCATCCGGATTGACGGGGGAGCGTCTGCGGATGGAAGTGGCCGCGAACAACATCGCCAATCAACATTCCACTAGAACTGCTCAGGGGGGGGCCTATCAGCGGCAGCAGGTCACATTCGCCGCTGCGATGGCACAACACGGTGCAGGGTCCGCACAGGATCTGAAAGGCGTGACGGTCGTTGGTGTTTCCAGCGACACGACGCCTGGCGAAAGCATCTTCGATCCAGGTCATCCCGACGCCGATGAAACGGGCCATGTGCAGCAGTCAAACGTTAATCTTCCGCATGAGATGGTAGATCTTGTCACAGCCAGCCGCGCTTACGAAGCCAATCTGAAGTCCCTCGAGACATTTCGTCAAATGGCCGAACAAGCTCTGTCTCTGCTGCGAGGTCTGCGCTGATGTCACTGCAATCAATTAGTGCTCCTGGTAGTCTGCCGCAGTCGATTCAAAATCCCGCGCGGGACACAAAATCGGCGAACGGCGACATGCCGTTCGCAGATATGGTCAAAGGTCTGATTACGGAAACGAATCAGGAACAGCTCAAGTCACAGGACGGTGTGCGGCAATTGATTGCGGGAGAGACGGAAAGCATTCACGACGTTGTGCTGACCACTTCCCGAGCAGATCTGGCGTTTCGACTGATGATGGAGATTCGGAATCGCCTGATCGCGTCGTATCAGGAAGTGATGAGGATGCAGGTGTAGTCAAGTTCGTTCAGAATCTGATGATGACACTCCGTCAAGGCGACAGGGCTTAGTCGAGCGAACAGGGGATTAAACAATGGCTTTCTGGATCACGTTACGAGACCAACTGCTCGCATTGTGGAATCGCTGGACGATTGCGCAGCGAGTTGGGTTTTCTGCGGCGGCCGTGGCGTGTGTATCGGCGATCGTCGGTACCATGATCTGGGCCGCACAGCCGGATTACGTCGTGATTGCCGGACAGCTGACTCCTCAACGATCGACGGAAATCGCGGGCATTCTGGACACAGAACAGATTCGATACAGTTTGAATTTTTCCGGCTCAGCCGTTTCAGTTCCCAGCAGCGACGTGGCCAAAGCTCGAATGGCGCTGGCATCGATCTTAAGTCCGGAAAATGAAGCTGATGTTCCGGCTGCCGGACTGTTTCCCGGTTCGCCTGGAGAGGAAGAAGATCGTCGCCGTGCTGGTCTTGAGAAGCAGATTGAACGTGCCATTAAGCAGATCCGCGGGATTGTCTCGGCGACCGTCAAAGTGAGTCGCCCTAACCCCAGTCCGTTCGTGACGGATCAGTCTCCTGTCACCGCCGCCGTCGTGATCGAACCACGGGCTGGCGACATTATTTCGGCGAGTACAGCCAACTCGATCATCGCCGTCGTCGCCGGTTCTGTTCCTGGGCTGACAACTGACAACATTGTGATGACCGATACAAACGGGCGACAATTCGGCGGTGGCGCTGGTATGGAGAGCGAACTGGCGTATCAACTCAACTATCGTCAGCAAAAAGAAGCCTATTTCGTGCAGCGAATTGAAAGTCATCTGAATCGGATTCGAGGCGTGCAGGCTTCGGTTGTTGTGGCAGCGGAAATCGACTTCAATCAACGCACAACGACCAACAGCAAGATTGATTCGGAGAGCAAAGTCAAACTCACTTCGAGACTTAATTCGGTAGTAACAAAAGGTCCAAAAATTGCTCCTGCTGGAGGTGTCGGAGGAGTCACCGGTGAGGCTTCGAACACTCCCGCCGGTCCCAAGATGCCGGATGACAATACTGGAAGTTCCACGTCGGAAGACATCGACGAGACCTTTGCGTACCCCGAATCGCAGGAAACGATCACATTCACTGGCGGCGATATCGTTCGGCTGAGTGTTTCAGCAGTCGTAGATCTCACAAATGCCACTGAAGCTGCATCTGATAATCCGGAGAACACTGGCACGGCGACTCCTCCGGCTGCCACGCTCACAAAAGATGACATCGAGAATCTAATCAAGAGTGCTGTCGGCTTCAGTCAAACTCGCGACGATCAGATTGAAGTGATTCTGGCTGCCCTAGAGCCGTTCGAAACGACGGAACCAGCTACTCCTAGCTTCGTTTGGGAAAAGTGGCAGCCGCTGCTTCAGTCAGTATCTCTTGGACTGGCGGCGATGCTTGCGTTCCTGATTGGCATGATGCTGATGAAACGCATGAAACCGATCGTCATTCCCGAAGCTACAGGACGCGGTGTTTCACTCGCAGACGCGCGTCGGCTGGCAACAATTTCTGCACAGGCAAAGGCACACCCTGAAGTGGTTGCAAGCATACTTACAGCATGGCTCAATGAGCAGGAAGCCAACGCTGCGGATGGGAAGTCCGAGACCTCGACTGGCATTCTCCGCACGCCGTCTGCCACGGTGGGCGGCGTGTCGGGAGCGAAATCAGTGAATCCGGTCGCGAGGGCGGCATAGTACGGTGTAGAGTCAGTCGTGGGGCGGGCTTCCAGCGTGCCATTCATTTCTGACCAACTTGTGTTCAAGACAAATTTTGCAGGCTGGAAGCCTGCCCCATAGTCAACCACGGACGGAAAATGGATCGCGAACGTCAAACATTCGAACTGCTTCAACTGCTCGGTGACGACGTAGCTGAAGTCGTTTTGTCGCGACTTCAGCCTGAACGAGCGGCCATGCTTCGTTCCGGAATGCAGTCGGACAAGACACGTCGTTCGACAATTGGGAGACAACGCGCAGTGCTCGACGATTTTGACTGCTTTTTTCAGTTCGCACTCAAGTCATTGCCCAAAGAGTCACGCGAAGACATCGAGATTACGAATTCAGACTTTGGTTCAAGCTCAGCCTCTGTCGCTGAATCATCAGATGTGTCTCCGGATACAGATCCCGGTGACGACGCTGACAACTCAACATCCGCGACTTCAGAGCAATCTCCAGCGGCAGCACCTAAGCTCACCGGAATTCCGCTGCTGGATCTGCAGACTCTAAGCGTGCATCAGCTTGCATTGGCCCTGTCCTCCGAGCAGCCGCGAACGTGTGCGATACTGATGAGCAATCTTCCGGCGAAACTAGCGGGCGATATCCTGAGTTTGCTCAAGGCGGAAAATCAAAATCTGGTTATGAGGGAACTGACGAAAGAACAACACGCTCCGGAAGTTCTGATCGAACGCATCGCCAAGGCAACGTTCGTGCGAGCCCGTCAGTTGCCAGCCGATCCTCCGGACACGCGAGATCATGCGGACCGTGTAGCCGAAGTACTGCGAAGTGTCCCAAAAGCAGGCCGTCGGAATATGCTGGCCGTGATTGAAGAACAAGATCCGGACCTGGCCAAGTCGTTGCTGACGCGTATCTATCGTTTCGACGACATAGCAACGCTAAAAAAGACAGTTATTCAGCGGGTTTTGGGCGAAATTGACAGCGCCAATCTGACGACAGCGCTGTACGGAGCAGAGCAGGAAATCACGGATGCTGTCTTTGCGAATCTGTCGAAGCGAGCACGCCAGACAATCGAAGAAGAAATGCAGTTCATGTCAAACATGACCGAGTCGCGGATTCAACAGGCACGCGATTCCATCGCAGAAATCATTGCAAAGATCGATATGGAAAGTGAATGACGGTGAGCGAAATCGCGATAGCCGCCGGTAACTGTTCTTGAAAACGCAGCAGAACACCGGCGCTTGGTGCCATACAGCTCACAGGACCATCTAGAATCATGTCCACACTTCGAATTAAACTCAATCGCTCACCTCGCACGATCACCGTGGGTAACAGGACGGTGTCTGTTCCACGCATTTCGTGCGCTCAGCGCTCGCCGGAGCTGAACGCAGCGGCTGCACCCGCTGCAAAAGCATCCCACGGCAGTTCACCGGCGCCACGGCCAAAGTCCGCTTCTGTCGCCACCGTGATCACAAACCCTGTCGATCGATCTATGACTCCGTTGTCAAAATCCAACGCCGTGCCTGTGCTTTCAAACTCGGCGCATGAAGTCGTGACGGCGGAAGAAGTCGGTCTGGGTGGGATTGATCCTGATGAAATCAGTCGACTGCAACAACTGCTCGGCGATGCTTCGGAAGCCGTCCTTGAGTTACAGACACAGCATCGGCAATCGCTTGGTGAAATGCAGGAAGTCGCCGTCGAACTTGCCACCGCCGCCGCGTCATGGTTGGTGGGCGTTGCTCTTGATCGAGACCTGTTTGCTGTCGATGATCTGATTCTGAAGGCGCTCGAACATCTGGAGCTGAATCAGTCTGTCAAGGTACGGCTGAACCCGGCAGACCATGACCTGTTATACACATTGCTTAGAGATCCCGTCAGCCAGAAGCAGTTGGATCAGTTGTTGTGTTTGAAGGACGAATCAATTTCGCGCGGTTCTGTTCGAGTGGAATCCGGACGGCGAATTCTGTTGACAGAGATGGACTCGCGGCTGGAAAAAATCCGCCGGACATGGATGGAGAAACTTGATGACTCTCAGATTGAACGTCGCGGAGATGGCTCAGGTACCCGGACATTGCGCCGCTTTCCGGAACGTCGGGAAACTGCGTAGCGTTCGCGGATTGATGCGAGCGGACATGCAAGCGTTCGTTGGGGAAACCTGCTCTATTGGCCTCCAGAACGGCGACCAATTGATGGCGGAGGTGGTTGGTTTTGACGAAACCGAATCGCAACTGATGTGTTTTGACAGCACAGCTGGACTGCATCCCGGTCTCGAAATCACAGGTACCGGCTACAGCCGCGCTGTACCAGTTGGCAATGGTCTTTTAGGGCGAGTCATTGATGGTATCGGCCGACCGATCGACGGACGTGGTCCACTGCGCGTTCGACGATGGCGACCTGAGTCCGCCAAGGTACCCGATGCAATGCAGCGTACACGCATCACCGAACCGCTTGTTACCGGTCAGCGCGTGATTGACGGTTTACTCACGATTGGTCGGGGGCAGCGCGTTGGTCTGTTTGCTGGCAGCGGTGTCGGCAAAAGTACGCTCATGGGTGAGATCGCCAAGAGCGCAGAATCGGACGTGAACGTCATTGCAATGGTCGGCGAACGTGGACGTGAAGTGCGACCCTTCATTGAAGATTGCCTCGGCGATCTGGGCCTTGCACGATCTGTCGTCGTCGTGGCGACGTCCGATCAGACGCCATTGATGCGAATTAAGGCGGTTCTCACGGCGGCGACCATCGCGGAAGAATTCCGTGATCAGGGAGCCCATGTGTTGTTCTTTCTTGACAGTCTCACACGACTGGCAATGGCACAGCGAGAATTGGGGCTGTTGCTGGGAGAACCTCCGGGATCGCGTGGTTATCCACCCTCCGTGCAATCGTTACTTGCGAGCGTACTTGAACGGCTGGGGTGCGGTGAGGTTGGAGCTATAACTGGACTCATTACGGTTCTGGTCGATGGTGACGATATGGACGAACCAATCACCGATGCTGCACGTGGAATTCTCGATGGTCACATTGTCCTGAGCAGAAAACTTGCCGCTCAGGGCCATTATCCTGCTGTTGATGTGCTGCCCAGCGTCAGCCGAGTCTTCCGGGAAGTCACAACTGAAGAACATCAAAAGAACGCCACCAAGCTTCGCTCGTTGCTGGCCACACATGCGGAGATCGCCGACCTCATTCAGATCGGAGCTTACAAAGCTGGAACTTCGCAGCAGGTGGATCGTGCTGTCCAGATTATTCCTGCCGCAAAGCGATTCCTGCAACAGAGCGTTAATCAGAAAACTGGATGGCAGGAGACTCAGGCACAATTGAAAACCCTTGCCGCAGCCTGGCCTTGGTAAGCGAATGTGCGGCACGGCGCTATCCCCCCGGTATCTGTTCAATCAAATACGGCGACACAGCAAAACACCGGTGGCTGGCGCCATTCCGTTCATCTACAGACACATTTCCAATGAAACGATTTATATCACGATACGAACGAATTCGCCACTTGAGGGCGCAGCAGGAAGACGCCTGCCGCGCTGCCGCTGCAGCATGCAACGCGGAACGAACGGTTGCGGAAGAACATCGGAACGCGGTACGACAATGGCTGAATACAGTTCACCGCAACGCGGCACGCGATCTGGCAAATGGCCTGAGCGGCGGGGTTCTCGTTTCAATGACCAGCATGATGGAATACGGTGGACAAAAATTGCAGAGCGCTAAAGAAGCTCTGAACACGGCTGAAGAAAATCTGCGGTTAGCTCTGCAACAGCACAGTCAGGCTCGAGCCGAATTGAAGATCATGGAAGAAGTCATCCATCGGGAACAAACAGAACATCGACGGGAACAACTGAAACGCGAAGAAATTCAAATGCAGGAGCAGGCATCGCAGGCTTACTACCGGATGCAGGAAATCAGGAGTGAACAATGAAGAAAATTCTTGGCCTCGTGCTGTACGCTGCGGTGATGTTCGGTGTGACTGCCGGACTTGGCATGTTCATGATGAAGAAGAATGCACCGCATGGAAGTGATCTTGCGGAGAATGGTGCAGAGCATATCGACTCGGAGCGTGATGCCGCCGGACACTCCACTGGCGATTCGACTGATAGCGAATCCGGGACAACTCATGTTCAGACCGTTGATGCTTCGTCGTCGCATAGTGGTGGCCATGCCACGGTGGCAGACTCGCATGCTCAGACAGGAGGTCACAGCGATCTGCAGCTTCCCGTCGCCATTCGAAGCTCGCCAATGAGCGTTGAAGAGATCGTCCGCATGGGATTAAGCCTGAAGTCGCGGGATGAGTCCCTCCGACAGCGAGAATCGTCACTGAAAGATGCAGAATCTCAGCACCGTCTGATTCATGCGGACGTGGAAGGCGCTCAGCAGGAAGTAGAAAACCTGCTGGCTCAGGCAAACGATCAACGCGCGGCAATCGAGGAATTGGTCGCGCGGATGAATACTCAGAAAGAAGCGGTGAGCAATGAACGGCTGGCAATCGTCAGCGAAAAGCAACAGCTACACGCTGATCGCGAAAAGCTGGACATCGACCGCGGGCAACTGGAGGCTCAGAAAATCGCGTTGGCTGAGAACGAAACCGAACTGCAGCTCAAACGCCGCGAACTGGACAACGACCGGCAGCAGTTTGATAACGACCGCACCAAAATTACGGTCGATGGCGACAAACTCGTCAAGGATCGTGATAAATGGGTGATGGAAGTTGAACGCATGAACCTTGAGAAACAGGAGCTTGCTGCAGAGAAGGAACGAATCCGGGTCGAACGCGCAACGCTGGAGCAGGAAAAACGACTTCTGGCCAGTACGCCCGGTGCGGCTGCACTGCCGTCACAAAAGAAGCCACTTGATGCGGCATCCGCGAAGCAGAATCTCAAAGAACTCATAGAGATGTTTGAAGGCATGAGTCCCGAAACAGCCGCCAGCACAATCAAAGCGCTTTCTACCGATGGTAAAACCGACATGGTGGTCGATGTTCTTGTACAGTTGGACGAGCGTAAAGCCTCCGCCATTCTCGAAGCCATCGCTGATGAGAATCTTGTGAGCGAGTTCCTTATAAAGATCAATAGTCGCCACAGTCAACCCAAGGCGGCGAAGAAATAGCGCAGCACGCACGATGGGCAAAAGGCATGCGTCCTATACGACCTCCAGCCCCCATATCGCTTTCCTTTTGCCAGCAGCCCACATCCGATTGGATCAAATCGCATGGACACACTCAACGTTGTCGAAATCGGTCAGGATTTCCTGCTCACAGCCATGTGGCTTTCCGGGCCCGCGATTGCCGTCAGTCTCGTCGTCGGTTTGATGATCAGTTTGGCGCAAACGGTGACCAGCGTCCAGGAGCAAACGCTTTCGTTTGCTCCCCGCATCGTCGCTGTCGGCGCGGTGATGCTGCTGACATTGCCATGGATGCTGCAGCAGTCGTCCGCGTTTACCATGCGCATGATGGAACGATTGCTGCAGGTGACGCAATGATCGATGCAGGCAACTCAATTACCGCGGCGATGGTCTTGGCATCATTGCTGATCTTTTTTCGAGTCAGTGCGTTCATCGTTTTTCTGCCGCCCTTGAACGGTCAGGGAGTCCCGGCTACGGTCAAGATCGGACTGTCCGTGGCGATCACTTTCCTGCTGGCAAATCGCTATGCCCCCGTATTAGCGTTGTCGCTGGATATGCCTGCCAATGGTGCCGGTGCATGGCTGGAACTTGCGTTTCTGGGGATTCGAGAGACGGCGTTGGGCGCCGGTCTGGCATGGCTGTTCAGCCTGTGTCTGGTTCCCGTGCGAATCGCTGGGGCCTGGATTGCTCAGGAAATGGGCCTGACACTTGGTGGACTTTCTTCGCCGATGGACCAACAGCCCAGCAATGTGATCTCAACAATGCTGGAAGCATTCAGCATCATTATGTTTTTCGTGCTGGACCTGCATCATATCATGCTCTATTCCCTTGGTCAGTCGTTTGCCATTCGTCCGGCGGCTGGTGCTTGGTCCATGCCCTCGTGGGAAACCGTCGTCTGGAGCGTGACGCACGCCGTGGACGATGGATTTCTGATTGTCGCCCCGATTGGGATCTTACTTTTCGTCGTGGCCCTCACGATCCTGATCACAATGCGCACGGCGCCACAGTTTAATTTCATGTCTTACGGGATGACGCTGCGACTGGCTGCGGGTCTCGGCGGGTTGATCATGTTCCTGCCGGAAGTCTGCGGAGCTATCCAGCAACTGCTGTATCGCGCTGGTCAGGGAGTCACAAGCTGAAATGGCAGATATCGAACATCATGGTACCGAAGCACCAACACCACGGCGACGTGAGCAGGCACGCGAAGATGGCCAGGTTGTCCTCAGTACAGATCTGACGGCCGCCGTCGCACTGTTGACCGGCTGCGCGATTCTCCTCTGGACCGGCAGCACGCTCGGCGCTCGCCTGATGAATGGATTTCGTGAGTGGATGACGGATGTTCCCGGCTCAGAATGGAATGAATGGAACGTGACGCTGGGGGCTCGCTGGATGTCCGCAGAATTGGC
The DNA here is from genome assembly GCA_947476295.1 of Planctomycetaceae bacterium. Taxonomy (GTDB): domain Bacteria; phylum Planctomycetota; class Planctomycetia; order Planctomycetales; family Planctomycetaceae; genus SXXK01. The sequence continues at coordinate 51,967 of CANJQC010000003.1, forward strand.
GGGAATCTGTGGCTTTTTTGTACTGGCGATCCTGTCGATCGGCCTTGCGTTTGGATTTGCGCAGGTCGGATTCATAATTTCGTTCAAACCTCTGGCGCTCAAGTGGGATCGGCTGATCCCTGAAAATCCATTTTCAAAACTAATCTCGATGGACTCGGGTATCAAGGGCATTCTGAACGCAATGAAGGTCACGCTCCTGCTGGGCATTTCGATACTGATGATATGGCTGCGACGCGGTGAATTGTCGGTTCGCAATTTCGGATCAATCGATGCGGTCGCTGCGTACGCTTGGAAACTCGGACTTATGATTTGCATGGCAATGGCCGGAGTTTCCGTCGGACTGGCCCTCGCGGACTATCTAATCAAGTGGTTCCGCCAGGAGCAGAAGCTCAAAATGACTCGGGAAGAAATCAAACAGGAACAGAAAGACGATAGCGGCGATCCTCACGTCAAAGCAGCGGTTCGGAGAAAGCAAAGAGAGGCCAGAAAGCAACAGTCGGTGAAGGATGTGCCAAAGGCCGATTTGATTTTGACGAACCCTACGCACCTTGCGATCGCGATTCAGTACCAGCCCGGAAAAATGCGTGCTCCAAAGATCGTGGCCAAAGGCGCAGGAGTCTTTGCACAGAATATCATTCGGATCGCAAAGGAAAACAAGATTCCCGTCATGGAACGCAAACCACTGGCGCGCGCGCTGTTCAGGATCGTCGATGTCGGTCAAGAAATCCCGTTCGAATTCTTCCGCGCGATCGCTGAGATCCTTGCACAGATTTACAAAGCAAAAAATGGGGCCGGGACTCGTGTCTGATTTGATTATTTGAAATTTGAGATCTGAAATTGGTCATTTAAAATCCGGGGGACTTTATGGATGTCGCAACTATTCTTGGTCTGGTGACCGGACTGGTCATGGTCGGCTCGGCGATGTGGTATGGTGGTGATGCACTGCCGTTTATTCATGCGCCGTCTATGCTGATCACATTCGGAGGAACGCTCGCTGCTGTGCTTATTCACTTTCCGGCGCATCGTGCTCGAAACGCCTTTGCTGTGGCACGCAATTGCTTTGTGTCATCGCTTCCGGAACCGACGGAAGTGCTGGAACAGTTTCGACACTTCGCCACGATCGTTCGACGCGGTGGGTTGTTGGCGTTAGAACCAATCGCTGAGCAACAATCGGATCCGTTTCTGAGAACCGGACTCGAACTCACCGCCAGCGGCTGCGATCCGGAAACACTCGCTGCTGCGCTTCAGCGTGAAACACAGGCGATTGCCCAGCGACATGCCTCCGGTCGCCAACTTTTTGAAGTGATGGCTTCTGCGGCGCCTGCCTGGGGCATGATCGGCACACTCATCGGACTCACGCAGATGCTCAGTCATCTGACCGATCCGAAGCAAATCGGTTCCGGCCTCGCCTTGGCGCTGCTGACCACACTTTACGGCGCGTTGTTTTCTCATCTGTTCTGTATTCCGCTTGCTGGAAAACTGGAATCACGGCATACCGAAGAAACGATGATTCGTGACATCATGCTGGAAGGTTTTCTGGCACTTCAGGAAGAACATTCCCCCGGTTTAATCGAAGAGCGTCTTCGCGCATGGATCCCACCTCAACATCGATCTGAGGTGCTGTCTGAACGCGCAAAGGCGGCGTAGTGTCCCCATGAAAATAATGATTACACCTCAGCGTGGGCAATCACTCTACGCCGCAGGATGGCAGTATGTGGGTTCGGGGATTGTTGTCGCTTTGATGTTTGTCATCATTGCGTCTGCAGCCATGTTTCGCGAGCAACGTGCGGCGGGCGCGTCAGGAATCATGTCACGCGAAGGCCAGTTCTTCGACGACGGGTTGAACGATTTGAGGGCGGGCAAGAATCGTGCGATCAGCCATTCTGTACGGCTGGCGCTTCCAATGCAGCAGCTACGCGATGCCGAGGGACGATTGACCTCGAACGGCGAATCGTTCTTTCTGCTTCTGGCTCGTCGAATGAAATCGCTTTCATTCAGCGTCATGCTCACCACAAATTCAATCGCCGATGCGAAATTCGCAACCATCATCGCAGCCCGCATGATGCGTGAGGTTTCCCTGGAATCAACGCAGCTCAAAATCAGTATTGAAGGCCGTATGGCCAGCGTTGACGCGCAGAGTGATTCGCTCTTGACCGTTACGATTGCCCAGCATGAAACTGTCGATGGAGATACAGAATGAAGTCGCCTGGCTCTGGCATTCATAAACCAACGACGCTGACAATGCTGAGTGGACTTGCGACAATCGTTGCTGCGACTTTAGCACTTGGCTCAATGGCGCAGGATCGGTCAGGACAGTCGACAGCGATGGTGTCGAAGTCGTTTCGTACGGAACTGGGTGCCAACGATCATGAATTCGAGTTGATTCCGCTGGTCAACGATAATTCAAGAGACGTCGATGTTGCGAAACCGCATTTGCCGGGGCGTCTTGTCATGTCGTTTGGTCAAGTGAAGGACAATGTCGATCCTGCGAGGGAATTTGCAAGCCTGTTGCCAGAACTGGAACGGATTGCGGGGCGTTGTACTGCAGACGCACCGGTTCGGGAAGTTCGTATTGATGTCTTTTATAAAGATCCCGAATCCGTCACTTCGCTGGTCGAACAAGCATGTCAACAGGCATGTCATACGTCGGAGGACAGGGAATCGTTGTTATTGCGCGAGGGAGTGCATGTGGAGATTCAGACATGGGCGGCATCACCGACGCAGGCGGCATGGATCGATGCTGTCCGTGAAGCCAGCCGTCTGCGTGATGGCTTGAATGCGGAGTTTTCGCAAGCAAATTCGCCGCAGTTCTTGATTTCATCATCAGCCGCCCTTTGGCCGTATGCCGACCGAATGCGCCCGGCAATGACAATCGTTTTTGGGTTTCCGATTGCGGAACAGACGGTTTTCTAAAAAATTGTTTTTGTGACTTCGATAATCAACGAATTGGAGGCTGGGACGGCGGTTGATACACCGCCCCGGCCCGCCAGCACTGACATCGGTTACGGTGAGCCAGCGCTCCCGTTGCTTCGCTTGTCTCACTCTACAGAGACGCAAATGCTTTGAGGTGGCTGTGCAGGAAATGAGGTCTCCGAATTCGGTGTTGGATGCGATTAAGGATACGCTCGGCCTGAATGGTCGGATGATCGGCAGCGTCAGCTGAAAAGCCAACGACTGAACCGATTCCGAACACTCCGGAACACCACGTTTCCAAATTTGCGGCGCACCATAACTGACCGTGTTCATCTGGTTCGATTCCGATTGCTGGCAAACCTAGATGCTCGGTGAAACCTACCGTTCGTCTGCAATCCACGATCTGTTGTTCGTCTGGCGAAACAGGTCCTTCACTCGTCAGACCGAGTTTCGACGGATGATGCACGATCTGCACACCGGCGTCTTCAGCCAATTCCAGAAGGTCACAATCGTCTTTCTCAGGAGCCACCAGGCTGGTCTGAACTCCAAACAGACTAAGCAGGGAAGCAATCCCGGCACCAAAGGCTTCGCCGCCCAGCACGATCAACGAATCAGGAAGACTGCGTCCTTCGAGAACGGATTCGACGCGACGGAATGGCAACAGTCCAAGTGGACGATACACGGCCGCTCGACGCACGCCTGTCCCGATCACAATGTTGGTCGCACTCATAACCGTCCGCTTGCACGACATTCCACTTGTGACAGCGAGGCTGTTGCGACTTACAAAACGGGACTCCCCTGGCACAACGTCCACACCCAGTCGCTCCAGCAACTCAATCGCTTCTGAAGTTTCCGCATTGATGGCACCGGCAAGCAATCGCCGCAGCAAACGTGGCGTAGCGATGCGGCGGAGAAGCGAACGACGAATTGCGGTGTAGTCGATGGATAGTTCCGTCACGAGTCGGCGGAGCGCTTGTTCCATCATCCATGAAGAATGGCGTTGTTCTGGCACTGCCATTGCTACCCGCTGCCCGGCACCGATTGCGGCGCACGCTATTTCCATCGCAGCTTCGTCGTTTCCAAGAATCGCGATGTCGTATCGCATTATGTCACCTAGCCTCTGAATGCTTGACCACGAGGCTCGGAACCCATTTCGATTCAAGGCCACGTACAATGTTGGACACGCTGTTGCTGAATTTGCAAAATAGGCAATCTGGTGATTTTGATCGGCAGTCTTCCGATCGCTCCTGAGGCGAAGACCAGAGAAGCGAGGAAAGATGAATCAGGCATTTCGCTGGACACGGGTTGTAACGATGCTGAGACTTATAGCGTTCCGAGTTCTCGAAGCGCGGCAACGGAAGCCGATCCATCAGTCATGACACAAAATGAATTACTCCCCGCGCCGACAGGCAACGACCAGTTTTACAGGAGGCGGATGTTGGTTGTCGCGACCATTGCCGGAATTCTTGCGATGGTGCTGGTGTATCCGTTTTCGCTGCCAGGACGGCATTGGTCGGAATTATTCAATCTGGCTCATGCGCCGTCGTTCTTTGCGGCGTACCTGCTGGTTGCCGGTCTGTTCGATCCATCCAGCATCGGTTTTCCAAAGACATGGCGCCGTATTCTGCCGCTCGGTGCGGTACGACTGCTGATTCTTGTGATCGCGCTGACAGCGTTTGGTGCTTCTTGCGAAGTGTTACAGGGATTCGTCGGTCGTTCGCCCACCGCGAGCGACATTGTTGCTAACGGATGTGGTCTGTTCGCTGGGTTGTTCTGGTGTCTCAATCGACAACGAACTGAGCGAGCTGGCCGCATCGGTTTTTCACTGATCGCCGCAGGCTTGTTGATCGTGGTGAGTTGGTCTCCGATCCTGGAGCTGCATGATTGCTTCCGGCAGCACCAAGATTTTCCGCTGCTGGCGTCCTTTGAACGCCCCAAGGAACTGCACGCATGGTACGCGCATGAAGCCACAATTGACCAATCAACGGCGTGGTCGACTCGCGGGTCCGCATCCATGCGCGTCCAAGGATCCGCTGGTACAGCGTATCCGGGGGTCAACTTTCAATGGCCAATCGCTGACTGGCATGGATGGACCGCTTTGGAATTTGACGTCTTCAATCCCTGTGACAAACAGCTCAAGCTGAGAATCAAAGTCACCGACAAATTGCATGCCGCAACCGATTTCGCGGCAACTGATCGTTATACCACATCCGTTGAATTGCCACCTGGAAAACATGTCTGCATCCGTATTGAACTTGCAGACGTGAAAAAAGGCCCTGTAACTCGACCGATGGACTTGAGCCAGATCGAATCGATGAATCTCATCATCGTACGTCCGAAAACGGACTTCGTGTTTATGATTGACAATGTGCGGTTGACAGATTAGAGATAAATGAGGCCACGCACGAAAATGCCAGTTGGATGCACTGCCCCGTTTCGTCTCGATGATGCAGCGACAGTAGGGCGGGAATATCGAGTCTCGCGTGCGCTGGCCCACGATGACGGGGGGCGATCACACAGTTGCAGCAGTAGGACGACCTCGCCGCTCGCGCGGTCGCCTCAGTCATACCTGCGAGCGGACACCGTAGCGAATAGATTTGATTTGTTCTTCAACGTCATCATCGTCAAGTGATTCGTCTCCGGCCATGAATTCGCGGCGATGATACGCAACTTGCTCGTTCGGTGTGTTATCGCGCATCTCGGCGTCATTGAGTCTGTACGCACCTTCGTCGCAACGGTTGAAGAACATGCGAAACCAAAGCATTTGCTCGACATTCCTCTGTGGATAGTACAAGCGGACTTTTAGACCCTGCTCGTGCCATTCAAACAGCATCCCGAAGAAACCGCTCGGGATATATTTTACTGCAGACAAATCCACACCAATCGCTCGAAATTCATCCCGTTCGATAAGATTTGTGAGCGTTTCGCGGATTAGTGCAAGGTCTGCACCGTCCCAGATTTCCATATCGTCGAGCGAAACGATCGCAAAATCTTCCTCGGTCCGAACGGTCAGACGCTGCCTCTTTCGTGAACTCATCTCCGCCTTCTTCCTTCCAATCCTGAGTGCCCACGGTAAATCTTGCTTGAGTCAACACGAACGAATGCTGCAAAGGGTGAACCGAACAAAGATGATTTGTCGTCCTTCCATCTAAAAACGACGTAAGTGAATGTGAACAATTAACTTGCGATGACGAGATTTCCTGGAATCATCTGCCACTTGATGCAGGCGGTGTTGCGATAATGCCCCGCTCCCCCATTCAGAATGATGCTTTTGTTGAACGCAAGCCTGCGGAAACAAGGTTACTGAGGATGGCGGGAACACATGGTACACGCAGCGCCGCTACAACTGAGACGTCATTGTTTGGCCCAGAAAAATCTAACCCGTGGTTGCCGACGCGTTTTCTTCAGCACCGATTGAAAAACTTTGTTTTGTTCGACTGCGGGCAATTACTCCAGGCACAGGCGGTGTGCGGTAACACTCGCAATCTGAGCTCTATGCTGTCGCATTCCTTGAGAATCACGTCTCATCTTTAGGCATTTTTGGCAATGTAAATTGCCAAAAATATGTTTAAGCTTATCATCTTGCAAAATTACTTGGTATGAGCTACGCGGAGCGACAATCGTTTTGAGGTCTGGCACCGAGAATTTGGAGTTATTGTAATGTCTTCATCTATTGATGCGCGAGATCGCCAGATCCTTGAGCATCTGCATCAGGCGACCGGGGGCGATGTTCAATCGCTCTGCGAAGTCCTAGGGGTCACACGAACGGCCATTCGGCAGCGGATTGGACGGCTGGAGTCTGCGGGGTTTGTGTTGTCGGAGTTGCAAGGGCAGTTGAGGGGGAGGCCTAGACATCTGTACCGTGTTACGCCCGAAGGACTCCACGAATTGGGTGAAAACTACCGCGAACTTGCGGTAGTGCTGTGGGAGGCGATTACGGGTTACGAAGATTCCGCCGTTCGTGAATCATTGATTGGCCGTGTTCAGAATGGGTTGGCGGAACGCTTCCGGAGGCAACTGATCGGTTGCGAGTCGATTGATGATCGGCTTGACCATTTGGCCGATGAAATGAAGTCGAGCGGCTTCAACGTGGAGAGTGATCATTCCGGCGGGTTGCGGATTCTTCGTGAAACGTCGTGTCCGTTTCCGATGCTGGCAGATGTGGACGAAGCGATTTGTCAGGTGGAGCGGCGTGTTTTGGAGCAAGTGTTGGGGGCTCCGGTGCAGTTTCGCTCACGTTGTCGCGACGGTCATGGCTGCTGCGAATTTCAGGTTTTGGACGCGCCAGTAGGGGCTGATCAGAGTTTGGAAAGTTCCAGAGGCGATTGAAAGACGAAGTCATGCTGATAAAGTGCGGGCTGCAGTTCCTGTGACGTGGCACTTGCGGGGTTCAGTCAGTGCTTTCCAAGTATTTGGTAGCGGTTTTAGCAAGAGGTTTGAGCGACATGACATGGGTTGAAGGTCGATTCGAAGAAAACATGATCACGACCACGATGGAGCAGGCCCTGAATTGGGGTCAACAGTCGAGCATCTGGCCGATGACATTCGGTCTCGCATGTTGCGCTATTGAAATGATGGCCGCAGGTGCAAGCAAGTATGACCTCGACCGTTTCGGTGCCGGAGCGTTTCGCGCGACGCCTCGTCAGGCTGACCTGATGATCGTGGCTGGCACTGTGACCTTCAAGATGGCGAGTCGCGTACGTCGTCTGTATGAACAAATGCCGGATCCGAAATACGTCATCGCAATGGGCGCCTGTACGGTCGGCGGTGGCCCGTACTTTAAGCACGGCTATCACGTTGTTAAAGGCGTGGACCTTGTCGTTCCTGTTGATGTTTATGTTCCCGGATGTCCTCCGCGACCGGAAGCTCTGCTGGAAGGTCTGATGAGAATTCAGGATAAGATCAAAGCTCGTAAAGTAACTCGAGGTGAAACGGCATTACCAGTGCCGCATCATTCAGGTTATTCGGCTCTGAATGTGTGAATTGTTGCAGGGTGCGTGAAGCGAAGCGAAATGCACCATTGATAAAGATGTGGATTTGGTGTGTTCCGCTTCGCTTCACACACCCTACCCGGCGCTGCCACTGCTGGTCTGAAGTACGAAACAAATCTGACTGAATCCCGTTGAATTTTTTTCACCAGCGATAAGGTTTCCGTGTAAGCCCCGCGCTTGGTGTCTGTGAGGAAGTGCGACCGCAATGAACAGTGTATTGAAAATCTCTGACCTTCATGTTTCCGTTGGAGAGACGCCCATTTTGAATGGGGTCAACATGGAGATTCGCCAGGGCGAAGTTCACGCTCTGATGGGCCCGAATGGTTCCGGGAAAAGCACGCTGGCCTACGCATTGGCTGGCCACCCGAACTACACCGTGACAGAAGGCCGCATTGAGATTGATGGCGTGAACGTCACCGAAATGGAAGCCGACGAGCGGGCTCGCCTAGGCATGTTCCTCGCGTTCCAGTATCCCGTTGTGATTCCCGGCGTGAAGGTTGCCGACTTTCTGCGACATGCCGTGTCCAATGTTCGCAATCCGGAACGCAAAGAGGGTGAAGGTCTGATCGGAATGCGGGAGTTCCGTAAGGAAATCCGAGAACGCATGACTGCGTTGGATATGGATCATGAGTTTGCTCGCCGCTACCTGAACGATGGATTCTCTGGTGGAGAAAAGAAGCGGATGGAAATCCTGCAGCTGGCGATGCTTCAGCCGCGATTCGCGATCCTCGACGAAACAGACAGCGGGCTCGACAGCGATGCCGTACGAGTGGTCAGTGAGGGGCTTGCGAAACTCGCCGGCCCACAAATGGGTGTGCTGATCATTACGCACCACGAACGATTGCTGGAATTTAATCCGCCACAGTTTACACACGTGATGCTCGGTGGACGGATCGTCGAAATCGGCGATGCAGCGCTCGCGCATGATCTGCACGCCAACGGATACGCCACTGTGCGGGCTCGGCATCCTGACGCTGAAGCGGAAAATGCAAAAGTTGAAGCGGCAGCGGTTTAGTGAAAATCGACTGCATGGAAGCCTTCCTCGCGGTCAGACAGATTTTGAAGTTATCGTTATCAGAATAAGTGAGTCAGTCATGTCAACAGATGCTCCTGTAAAGCCTGATGTGAAAAAGTCCGACGTTGAGTTTGGTTCGTACAAATACGGATTCCATGACTCGATGGACAACTATGCGTTCAAGAGCCGTAAAGGGCTGGACCCTCAGATTGTCCGCCAGATTTCGGAAATGAAGGGCGAACCAGAGTGGATGACCAACTTCCGCCTGGATTCACTCGCCATTTTTGAATCACGCCCGATGCCAAACTGGGGCGGCGACATGAGCGACCTAGATTTTCAGGATATTTTTTACTACATGAAGGCTGCGAACGAGCAGGAAACTTCGTGGGACGACGTTCCGGAAGACATCCGTCGAACTTACGATCGCCTCGGAATTCCGGAAGCGGAAAAGAAGTACCTGTCCGGCGTGAAAGCTCAGTACGATTCTGAAGTGGTGTACGGCAGCCTTCAGGAAGATCTCTCAAAGCAGGGTGTCATCTTCACCGACACCGACTCCGCACTGCGGGATTATCCTGACTTGTTCCGAGAGTATTTTGCGACCATCATTCCTCCCGGCGACAACAAGTTTGCCGCTTTGAACTCTGCGGTATGGTCAGGCGGTTCGTTCATCTACATTCCGAAAGGGGTGAAGATTGAGTTTCCGCTGCAGGCTTATTTCCGAATCAATAGCCAGAACATGGGACAGTTTGAACGCACACTGATCATCGTCGATGAAGGTGCCTCCGTTCACTACGTTGAAGGCTGCACCGCCCCGACCTACAGCAGCAACAGCCTGCATTCAGCTGTGGTCGAAATCGTCGTCAAGCGTGGCGCGCGATGTCGCTACACCACGATCCAGAATTGGTCTAGCAACGTTTATAATCTGGTCACGAAGCGAGCCATGGCATATGGCGATTCGCTGATGGAATGGATCGACGGAAATCTCGGCTCCAAACTGACCATGAAGTATCCTGCGATCTGGTTGATGGAACCCGGGGCTCGTGGCGAAACGCTGTCAATTGCATTTGCCGGGCCGGGCCAGCATCAGGACGCAGGTGCCAAGATGGTTCACTGTGCTCCAAACACATCCAGCCGAATTATCAGCAAGAGTATTTCCAGAGGCGGTGGGCGCTCAAGCTATCGTGGTCTGGTCAAGATCCATAAAGATGCGAAGAACTGCCGTTCAAACGTTGTCTGTGATGCCTTGATTCTCGACCCAGCCAGCCGCAGCGATACCTATCCATACATCGAAGTCGAAGAGCAGGACGTAGCGATTGAGCACGAAGCCAGCGTCTCGAAGATCGGCGAAGAACAATTGTTTTATCTGATGAGTCGCGGTCTGACCGAAGCCGAAGCCTCCGCCATGATCGTGACAGGCTTCATCGAGCCGCTCGTGAAAGAACTGCCGATGGAATACGCGGTCGAAATGAATCGTCTGATCGAACTTCAGATGGAAGGATCGGTTGGGTAGTACTTCCTGCGAGCTGCAGGACGTCAATCCTCCGACTGATTCGTGATGTCTTCGCTCAGCTTTGTTAAGCTTGAAGCTGCCGAGCTGACAACTGGTGCTTCATAGGAGCTAGGATAGCGATGGTAAAACTCAACGAAGAAGTTGCCCAGGCGTTGATGAAATGCCATGCGGAACTGCTTTCAGTTGAAGTGCCGGGGTCAGACCAACGTTTGGTCCTCGTCGAACAATCGACATTCGACACAGCGATGGTGGCTGTAAAACTTCAACAGAATGTGGAATTGATACGGGAGGGGATTGCCGACTTGGAAGCTGGTAAAGTGCTGCCGTTGGATAAAGCGATGGAGCAGATCAGACGAGAGTTGCGTTTCCAGCCGCGGCAAGCAACATGAAGGAGCAGATCTCAATGCGAGCCATGCTGGATATCCAGCGGAACGCGGAATGGTGAGAATCGCACCATAGTTGCAGTCAGGCAGCCGAATGGTTCTATCGTGTTTACGATCAACTTGAAGCGATTTCCAATGCTGCATTGAGTTATGGTGTGTCTGCTCAGAATGGAATGTTTCTATTCGAGGTGCGCGATGCCCTTAATTCGTCTGGGAAAACGGAAGAGCTATCGGGCCATTTTTCGAGTTCAGAATAATAACATAACTGTCTATCGTGTCGTTCGAGCGGCAGAGGGCACAATCGAGGCTGACGACCTTGAGAAGGGCGCGGCCTTTTGATTTGTCTCAGAGAGTTTTAACAATTATGTCATCTATGTCATCCACAATCATCGATGTTTCTCGTATCGGCTTCAGTACCGAAGTTTTCAAACAGTTCCTTGCAACATGCAACGAGCCGTCATGGATCACGGACGCGCGTCGAGTGGCGTTCGAGACTTACCAAAACTTACTGCAGGAAGATCTTGATCCCGAAGAATTCAAACGAGTCGATTTGCGTGTCTTTAATGCCGCAAAGTTTCGACCGTCGAACGAGGATGTCGATACGTCTGCGATTGATACGTTGCTAAGTAATCAGACCGAATTCGGCGGGGCGATCTCGCACGTGAATGGCCAATGCACGCAGTCAAGTGTGTCAGAAGTGATCGCGGCTCAGGGAGTGCTGTTCGGTGAACTGAATTCGCTGCTGACCAGCCATCGTGAATTGCTCGAACCATATTTCATGAAAAAGGCCGTGCGACCAGACTCGGACCGATTTTCGGCGTGGCACGCTGCGTTCTGGACCGGTGGGACACTTCTGTATATCCCGCGCAATGTTGAGGTCGCTCTGCCACTACACAGTTTGATCGCTCATAGCCGCAACGGCGTGGCGGAGTTCAGCCACACACTGATCATCCTTGAAGACGGTGCCCGTGCGACGCTGTTGGAAGAAACGTCCTCCGCTTCAGAAAGCATTGCAGGCCTGCATGTTGGTTGTGTCGAATTGATCGTCGGCAAGAATGCGAATCTGCGATACGTGCAATTGCAGAACTGGAATCAGAATTCTTGGCATTTCGCGCATCAGGCTGGCGTCGTGGGCAGCAACGCTTCGTTGCAATGGACGGTTGTCGGTCTGGGCAGCAAATTGTCCCACATTCATCAGGATATCAATCTGAACGGTCGCGCTGCCACTGCCGAAGTGAACGGCGTAACATTCGCAAGTGATCGCCAGAAGATCAGTTATTACACGCAGCAGCATCATAAAGCGCAGGGAACGCACAGTGACCTGCTTTACAAAGAAGTCCTGAGGGATGAAGCGCGTGTTATCTGGCGCGGCATGATCAAAGTCGATCCCGCCGCGCAGCAGACAGACGGTTATCAGCGCAGCGATGCGTTGATGCTGAGTGATCATGCTCGCTGCGATTCCATCCCCGGTCTTGAAATCGAAGCCGACGATGTCCGATGCACCCACGGGGCAACAATGGGCCGAGTCGATCAGGACCAGATCTTCTACTGCATGAGTCGCGGGATATCCCGAAAAGAAGCCATGCACATGATTGTCGAAGGATTCTTCCAGCAGGTCTACGACCGGATCCCGGTCGAAGTTGTCCGCGAAACCCTCAGCCGTACCGTCCAGGGCAAACTCGGAATCGAAGCTGTCGCGATTTGAGCGACTGATCAATAGTCAACAGCAGATCAAGAAATCTGTGTTGAGCTTTCAATACTCATTTCCAGACCACGGCCCAATGTTTCCCCTGACACTTCCGAACCGGAAGCGTCATTACTCAGACTAAATTGCACTTGCAGAACAGATACCGCGGCCGTTCAAGGCGGAGTGTGCAGTGCGGTTGGCCTCATTTCTTCCGGAACATCTTGTGAAGGGAGCAGGCAAGTTCTGTCGCAGGCTTGCTGAATTCGTGCCGTCTACGTTAAATTCCGTGAATTCGGGGGTTTGCCGGTTCTGGTGAAGCATCTCAGTGGGCATAAACAACATAGGGCAGGAGGCCGTTTTTATGACATCTTCACACGGTCGCAGAATACAGGGTCGCCGCGCCTTGGCAATGATGGCGTGGGTGTCACTGGTTATAATTGCCGGACTGCTATGGTACGGGCAGGAAGAAGGTGTCATCCGAATTCAGGCGTGGGAACCGGCAGCATTGCTTCTGTCCGCGTACTCCGCGTTCTTGGCAATTTTTGGCTGGCTGCTGTTTGCGCCCGAGAGAAAATCCGCGGAAGAATCCCCCGCTCTGTTTTTCTCTGGCATGTTGACACTCATTCCGCCCTGCTTTATTGCCTATCACCTGATGCCACCATCGTCCCCACTCCGAGGTTGGCTTACACTGGGTGTGTTTGTGTTTGGGCTTTTTGCAATCTTGAGTCCGCTGCCAGACGAAGTGTTTGCTGTTCCTCGCGATCGCAAGTCGTATCTGCGGCCGCTCACCGATTGTTATCTTTCGGTCCTTGATGTGGAAGGGCCGCAACTCGACCTGCAAAACCTGGTGCCACGGTCCAATGACACACTCACCAGACCCGACGCCAAATCGCCTCCGGACATCCGCAGCGGAGATTCACATGATCCGTGGACCGATCCGTTTTATGGGACGGGGCGAACGATGAGCGAAGTTGGTTCCGCGCTGCGACCGACGTATTCAGAAGGCCGATCTCGCGGTTCTCATGTGCGTTCGGACTCTGCACCGCTGCGTGAACCTGTTTCACGAGAATCCGGTCGTGAGGCAACTTATCGCGATGCCGCGAGCCGTGACTCAGCGAGCCGCGTCAGAACTCAGGAAGAGTATCGCGATCGATCGTTGTCGCAGACTCGTGAGACGCAGCGGGCACCCGGACTTGGATACCCAGCGTCTCAGACAAATCTACCTCCTGCGCCACCGATGCCGCCTGCAATTCCTTCCGATCCGACGATTCAGACGACATCAGTTTTGTCACGACCTCCAATGACAGCTCGTTCCGCATTTGCCCCGCGAGAATCCAGAGCTCCCAACTATCAGCCACAGTCAACAACGCAGGTCACTGGTGCCCCACGAACAATCGATCCATTGACAACATCGGTTTCCAGCACCGCTCCGCGGCGACCGTTGACGGAACCCGGCGGACGGACGGCGCCACCCGTGGAATTCCAAACGCATCCCGCCTCATGGCCAATCACTTCATCACTGCCGCCCGTGCTAGCGTATATGGCTCCGACCTCGTTGCCAGGTTCAATTTCGAAACAGATACCGTCAGTTTCGCAATGTGCATTTTCGGAATCCAATCGAGCGACTTCATCGCATGTTGCTCCTGTCGTAAGATCCACGTTTTTGCCACAGGTTCCGCCGGCAGTGCCTCAGGAACTGCTATCTCGACCGGCGCCACCGGTGTTCGATTCGTCGCTGGGACTGGGGGTGATTGCGCCAGCCACTCCGTTGGCCTCCTCAGATACATACGACGACATGCTCGAGTCTGCCGTTTCTGAAGTCCGTTCGATCACCGATCTTGATCCGCAAGTGACGTCACCGACAGTTCGAACATCGCCTTTGAACGACGTTAAGATGGAACGTCTCATGGATGAACAGGGCGGAGAAATGATCGACGGCACGATCCGCGTTTTTTTCGAAATCGGCCAGAAGCGGGCTCATTTGCACGTTCCGTTTTCTCCACCGCTGGCCGGGTTGCCGGAAGTGGAGTGTGAAGCCGTCAGTGACGATTCGGTGCGTTGTAAAGTCGCTGTCCGCCAGCCGTACGGCATCCGGATTGAAGCTCGACGATCTGACGCATCGCGCCCCCTGAACACCGATATCGGATTCGCAGCGGTCTATACACCATCGACGCGACGCGGATAAGGAAGGTCCAAGAGATTACGGTCTCAGCGGGCACAGTTGCAACTCGTTTACCATGATCGGCGAATCGCAATGTACTGGTGGGCTGACGCCGGCCTGCTCGCCGGAATCACAGTGGCGGATGGCACAGGGACTGTGCCTGCTACTCTGAAGCGACCGACTCGAAGTCACCGGCGGAGACGATGAAGAGGCGTTCTGGTTTCAGATGTTTTCTTAACGCAGTATTAACGTCCTCCACGGTCAAGTTGCGAATTTTCGATTCGAAGTCGGCGACATATTTCATATCGCGTCCGATGAATGCATACGCTTCCAGTTGCGGGATCAAGGAGTTTTCGTCGGTGCGTGACACCTGCTGTGACTGCAGATAACCCTCTTTGGCTTCGTCCAGTTCTTCCTGAGTAATTCCGTCTACAACCAGTCGCTTCAGTTCTTCCTGAATGGCTTCGTGAAGTTTGCCGGCGTTAGCAGGATTGGAAATCGCAAAGATGTAAAACGATGTGCGTTCATCGACGGCTGATGGCTGCAGATTGGATTGCACGGTATAGGAAAGTCCGTCTTTCTGCCGAACGCGATCTGCGAGGCGCGACGAAAGACCACCGGAACCCAGCACAAAATTTCCGATCGCCAACGCCGGATAGTCGGGATCACTGTCCTTCATCGGCAGCGTCATGGCAGCGAAGTACGCAGCATTGGCCTTATCCGGCGTGTTGATCTGCACAAAATCACCGGTCAAATTGTTGACGGAGATTCGAGGAATGCGTTCAAACGCCACATTCGATGACCAGCCCTTCGTGAATTCATCCACTGCCGGAACCACAAGGTCTTTGTCAAAGTCACCGATGATCGTCAGTTCGCCTACAGATGCGCCCACCAGTCGCTGAAACACGTATTGTATCTGTTCGATTGTCACGGCCTTTGTTCGTTCCATGTCTTCTTTGAGTTCAGCGATGTAGCGTGCGTCATCGACTTCATACGGTGCCAGTTTTCGAGTGACCATATTGGAGGCAATGGCAATTGGATCGCTGACACGTTCTGCCGCATTCGACAACAGTTCTTCGCGAATCAGTTCCAGTTCCTCTGCAGGGAGTTTTGGTCGTCTGAGGATTTCTTCAATCACGCGCAGCACGGGAATCAAGTTCTCACGATTCGTCTGTACGATGACAGATAAATTGCCGGCGTCGCCCGACAGGTTCATTTCGGCTCGGTAGTTATTAAGTTCATCGCTGATCTGCTGGCGTGTCAGATTCTCGGTACCACGATCCAGCAGTCGGGGAAGCATCTTCGCGGCGACGGCGAGCCCCTTCAGATCATTGAGATTTCCATAACGCAGATTGAGCTTGAGTGTCACCGACGAACCGCGAGTTTTGCGAGGCAGAAGCGTTACTTTGATTCCTGACGAAAGTTGAGATCGTTCCAGACGCGATTCAATGCCGTCCGGAGATGCATCAAATTCTTCGCCCTGAACGACATCCGAGCGACCGGTGTAATCGCCTATCATTTCCGCCAGATCGGGCGTCGGAGGCACGGAAGCACGTTCTGCTTCTTTCGTGGGTTCAAACAATCCCGCTGTGCGATTGCTGCGAACCATGTAAGTTGCAGCCACGCGGTTGACATCGTCGGCAGTGACCTTTTCCAGGCGATCGCGATAAATGAAGAACAACCGCCAGTCACCCTGCGCCGCCCAGTCGCTCAATTGAATGGCGAGCCCCTGCGAATCGGCAACCTGGATTTCTCGCTGTCGCAGCATCTCCTGCCGCGCACGTTCGACTTCTTCGGCAGTGAACGGTTTATCGACAGAACTTTCTACGGTTTCAATCAGGTTCTGCAGCATGGTGGTGCCGTCGGTTCCGGGAGCGGCCTGACTGCCAAACAGAATGACGCCTGGATCGTGCAGGGCGAAGCTGCTTCCGAAGACTCCGGCGGCCAAACGACGCTTCACCATTGCGTCGTAGAGTCGACCGGATGGCTCGCTGGCCATAATCGTGGTCAGGACGTCGATCGTGGCATAGTCCGGATGGCCACCGGCGGGAATATGGTAAGCCAGGGCCGCGACCGGGACGTCGCCGACACGTCGCACTGTCACCATCCGATCACCATCCTGCGCAGGTTCTTCAGTGTAGGTCTTGTCAAGTTCACGTTCGGGTTTCGGAATCGCACCGAAGTGCTGCTGTATGAGAGCCACCGCTTTCTGCGGGTTGAACTTTCCGGCGACGATCAGCATCGCGTTATCGGGCTGATAAAATCGTTTGTAAAACCGGCGAAGGTTTTCCACGGGAACGCGTTCAATGTCTGCACGATTGCCGATCGTAGACTTGCCGTAATTGTGCCATTCGTAGGCCGTCGAAAAAATTCGTTGCATCAATACTCGTTGCGGACTGTTTTCGCCACGTTCAAATTCATTACGTACCACGGTCATTTCTGAAGCCAGATCCTCTGCCTTGATGAGGCTGTTGATCATTCGATCGGCTTCCATCGAGATTGCATATTCAAGATTTGAATCGCTTGCAGACAGCGTTTCGTAATAGTTCGTGCGGTCCAGCCATGTCGTACCATTAAACTGCGCGCCACGTTTCGTGAGTTCCGCAGGAATGGCTGGCCGCGATGGTGTGCCTTTAAAGAGCATGTGCTCAAGCAGATGCGCCATTCCCGCTTCCCCGTATCCTTCGTGCCGAGAACCTACGAAGAACGTCAGGTTGACGGTGACCGTTGGGCGCGAGACGTCCGGAAACAACAGAACCTGCATTCCGTTCGCGAGTTTCAGTTCCGCAATTCCTTCTACGGCACGGACAAGTGACGGTTCCTCATCCGCGCGGACCCTATCGATGACAGCAAAAATCAGAAGTGCAACGACTAAACATCGGGCGATCAAAGAAATTTTCATTGTGTTACTGCTCACAGACAAGCCGTTTGTTGTACTAAATTTCCCGCATCCGTGGTGGGCCGTGGCCGTATGTTACCGTTCGATGAGTCATGCAGAAAGGCAGCAAAAGCATTTGCCTCGGCCGAGCCACGCATTCATTTCCTGACCAGGCTTCGGCGGTCCTTATGCGGGATCCGATATTCCCGACATTCTGCCACGAAATTGAACGAGACTGAATGCATGATCGATAAATCTTTGATCTGTTGCGCCGCAAGCAGGACGTTTCTGTAGTGATTCGGTGAAGCGGCTAGTACGATGTGGGGATTGATGAAACATTGTCCGGACGGCTACAGAGACATGTCCTGCGCAGTTGTTGAGATTCCTTATGAAGCACACTCATGCTGTTGGAATTGACCTTGGTACCACATATTCCTGTATTGCATGGCTGAACGAGTACGGTCAGCCGGTCACGATTCCGAATCAGGAAAGTGAACTCTCTACCCCATCGGTCGTCTTCTTCGATGGCGATCAGCCGATCGTCGGTACCGAAGCAATGCGGAACGCAATCGCCAGTCCGGACCGCGTCGTGCAACACGCAAAACGGTTCATGGGTGATTCTCAGAAGTTCTGGAAGATCGATGACACGCGATACACGCCGGTGCATATTTCCAGCATGATTCTGCGAAAACTGATCGCGGCAGCTCAGGAACAGATCGGCGAAATCAGTGAAGCCGTAATCACCGTTCCTGCGCAGTTCAGTGATGCGCAGCGACACGCGACCATGCAGGCGGGTCATGCGGCCGGTTTGGAACGCATTGAAATGATCAATGAGCCTGTGGCGGCAGCGCTGTGCCATGTACTGGGCAATGAAGGACTGGCGTTTACAGAACTTGCTGTCGATCAGCAGTTGCTCGTGTTCGACCTTGGTGGTGGCACGCTGGATCTGGCGATTGTGAAGTACCAGACCAACCAGGTTCGCGTCGTCGCATCCGACGGTGATCTGGAACTGGGTGGTCTGGATTTCACGAAAGTGCTCGTTGATGCCGCCGCTGAAAAATTCATCGCAGACTTTGGCAACGATCCTCGTTCTCATCGCGGCAGTCTGCAATTTCTGTCGCTGGAAGCGGAACAGGCCAAACGCAGTCTTTCTGTCCGGTCGCGAGCCGCGATCACGGTGCAGCATGAAGGGCATCGAAAGACGTATCAGATCGAACAGGCCGAATTCGAATCGCTGAGTCGCAGGTTGATTCAGCGTTCAGAAGAAATTACACGCCGCATTCTGAAGGACAACAAATTCGGCTGGGCTCACATCGATGTGGTACTCACCACCGGTGGAGCGTCGCGGATGCCGATGATTCGCGAGAGTTTAAAGAAACTCAGCGGTCGAACTCTGAATTCGTCACTGTCTCCCGATCAGTCGATCGCGCACGGTGCGGCCTATTATGCAGGCATGCTGCTGTCGAATGATCATTACGCACGGACGGTATTCAACAGCACCGCCTCGTCGCGGCTGGCTAAAGTGCAGCAACAAAGCGTTAATGCTCGTGCGCTGGGAATTCTGGTGCGAGACGAATCGGGGCAACGAGTACCGCACTATCTGATTCCGGCGAATACTCCGTTGCCTATCGCGAAGACTCATGTTTTCGGAACTGTTGTGGATCATCAAACCCGAGTCCACGTGCAAATCGTTGAAAGTGGTGCAGGGGCTGATCGTCCGCCGACTGTGCTTGGTGATTGTCAGATCAGTAATTTGCCTGCCGATCTGCCGGAAGGCACAGAGATTGAAGTCACGATTAGTTACGATCATCAGGCCCGCGTGCATGTGTCAGCTCGGGAACCGGTGAGTGGTCTGCGGACGGAAATAGAAATCATCCGTCAGGAGAATGTGAACTCCCAGTTG
Organism: Planctomycetaceae bacterium; assembly: GCA_947476295.1. Classification (GTDB taxonomy): domain Bacteria; phylum Planctomycetota; class Planctomycetia; order Planctomycetales; family Planctomycetaceae; genus SXXK01. The sequence goes on from CANJQC010000003.1 coordinate 71,408, forward strand.
CAGGAACTCTCCGGCACGGTCGCATCTCCGAAACCATCACCTGTCGAGGCAACGTTATCAAACACAAAGCCCCCTGCTTCCATCCCGAGTATCGCCGGCCAACCGCTGGCAAAAGGTGTTGCAAAGGCGGTTGCCTTAAAAGCAGTTGCAGGACCGGTCGCTGCGATCAGATCCGACCTTGACGCACTGGAAGAGCTGTCGAATCTTTCAAATGCCGCCGTACGAATTGCAGACCAGCCGGTTCTGCTCTGCAACGACTGCAGTACGCCGCTGCTGCCAAATGGACGCTGTTCAAATTGCAGCAGCGTTTCAGTGAAGCAGAATCCGAACGGGAACCGTAAACCCGCACCACAGAAATCCACAAGTCCCGCAAAACGAGCGAGGGCGAAGCCAACAACAGCCAACCCGCCGCCGGACAACCCGCAATCCACCGGCAGCATCAATACTTCAGCGCGCGGGAAGCCACAGGCAGATCCTCATGAAGCGGAGTTTTGGGATATGGTAGACGATGAATAACACACCACACTAACCTGATGCGTCGCGGCCGGAGGCTCAATCAGTCACAACATTCGGCAACTGCAGTTCGCTGTCCTGCAGAACGGTGTTCGTCTGCTGCTGCTGAAAATGATGCAGCTTCTGATTCAGAATCTGGTTTTCGAGAGCAAGAATTCTGACGGCCAGCAAACCTGCATTTCTCGCGCCGGCAATTCCAATCGCGAGCGTTCCAACAGGAACTCCTCCGGGCATTTGCACGATTGACAATAAGGAATCCAGCCCATTCAATGCTTTGCTCTGCACGGGAACACCCAGCACCGGTAAGACAGTCTGAGCGGCGATCATTCCTGGCAAATGAGCTGCCCCGCCAGCGCCAGCGATAATGACCTTCAGGCCTCTGGATTCCGCTTGCGTTGCGTACTCAGCCATCCACGCGGGTGTGCGATGTGCCGAAACGACCCGGCATTCAAATGACACGCCAAACTGCCGCAGGATATCGGCAGAGACCGCCATGGTGTCCCAGTCAGATCGACTCCCCATAATGACGCCTACGACAGGGTTCACAGTACTCATTTCATTTCACCGATCGTTTGAGCTTCGTGCAGCGGATGTTGTCAAATTTATTATCGCCACAGCTTACTGGTCGCGGCCCATTTTCCAATCGAACGGGCTGCGGGCGGCAGAACGTTCTCGTGTTTTTCTCTGTCGCGAGTTCGGGAAGTGATTGAAAACGACGGCAGGTCGCTCGACGGTGTCTGAGCGTGGCCTAGACTCTGCTGCTGCGGAGGATTGTGACTGCATGAGATTCGCCATTATCGGCAATAACGCGACGGCCATTGATGTGCTGCGGGAACTGGCGGGTTCCACTGAGCACACTCTTGTGCGCTGCGCTCTGTCAGGGAACCTGGCAGCGTCAGTGAGTCGAGCGGGCGTTCCGGTGAGATTGGCGGCGACGGCAGAAGATGCTCTGCTGGCGGGCGATACAGATACTGTCATCGTGGCGACCGATGACCTCGACGAATCGCTGCGAATCGTCCGAGCTGCGGCACAGGCAGATCGGCATGTGGTCGTGATTCCGCCCGCATTGTGTTCGCCGGCATACTCATTTGAGCTGCATCTTATTCTGGACGAATCGCAGTGCAGCATTATGCCGTTGTTGCCGCGTGCGGCGATTACTGAACTACCGTGTTCTGCGGTTGACCTAGGCCTTGACGCACATGCGACTAGGCAATTGTCGATTGAACTGCCTTTATTAACAGCCGATCCTGCGGAGCTGCGAGCGTCCGTCATTCGGGGACTCGACTGTCTGTCTGCCAGTGGCTTCAGGTTTACCGAAGTCACAGCGCTGGACTCGAACGCTTCTGACGGAAGCCTGCTGTCGCGATTGATTACACTCAGCGCTGCAACGATGGCGGAAAAGCCGCTACCGCCCGCGACGCTGACTATCAGGCCGACTGCGGTTGCTGAAAACTGCAGCGTGCTTCAGATTCTGCAGAACAACGCGACACTCAGGCCAGTACCAATCGCTGACGCCGCGACTGTCCTTGATCGCATCGTGACGATCTGCCAGTCTCGCGAATTGTGTGGAAAATGGATGGAAGCATTTTCAGTCACACTGGAACTTGCCGAAGCGGTGAGCAAATCGATACGACGACGCAGAACAGTCGATGTCCATTTCGATTCGGGCAGCGAAAAAGGCGTCTTCAAAAGTCAGATGACCGCCATGGGCTGCTGCGTTTTGACCTTTATGATGCTGGGCATGGTCGTCTATCTGATCGTGGCACAACTGGTGCCACTCCCCGACACCGTTCTGCACATTCTGCGAATCCTGTGGATCACGCCGCTGGTGCTGTTCCTGATCGCCCAGGTTCTGCTGCCACTGGCGCGTGATCGCGCGAACCGTGAATAAGGCATCGAGACTGGCACCGGAGTGCCGCTCATCCAACAGGCAGTGAATCCTGACAAGCGAATGATACCAATCACCCGGTCGCGGCCAAGAGACTATGATTTCAGGAAACGTCCGATCCACGACTCGCGTGCATTGGATTAGTTAGACGTTTTATTTAACCAGTTGAGAGACCGTAACGTCGGATACTTGAGCGTCCTTGAATGCAGTGGTGAGCAGGTCCTTCAGTATGCCAAGGCCTTTTGGACGAACACCATCGGCAAAATATTCGTCCTTGTACGTGTACCCCTCTTCTTTTTTTACTTCCACGATCTTGATTGATCCTGGCACTTCATCATACGAGCGACTGTATTCCCAGTTCTTGTCCGCCGCCGCATCGACTTGTTCCGGCAAATAGCGCAGAACGGCATCAAGAAGTCGTAATCGGATAAAGGGACAATATCGATAACGATTCAAATTTGTCATCAATTCATGCTTGATTCGCTCTTTATCAAATACCCAGACATACGTGGTTTTCAGTATGCCAGTTCGAACGAATTTTCCGTACGAAAACCATCGGGACCAATCAGTCCAATCCATTTGCGATAGCTTGCAGCCCCAAGGGTTTAGCCGATTTTCGTCTTTTCCAAAACAAAACTCTGCAGGACGGTAAGCTGTCGAACGTTCTTCGGCGCATGAAATGAATCCGAAAAGCTCCTCCCAAGGGACGACCTGTCCGTCGCGATATGCCTTTTTGTTGCGAATTCCCCCAAGGTGCTGAGCGACTTTGCATACAGCGTCGAAGTCATTTTCGCTCCATGTAGCGCAATGCCAAGCCTTTTTGCTTCGGACTAGTGATGCAAATGTCGAAGATTCTTTTGCCTGCTTCAAGGCGTCCGGAAACGAAGCGGCAGTAGATTCGCAAAATTCTATTGCATACCCTTTAATTGGTATCTGAAATTCAGTGATCGCCGGAACTGTTTCGACCGTACCAATAGGCTTTCCACAACTTGGACAAAACTTGGAGTTTGCTAGCAACTCCGCACTACAGGAAGGGCATATCTCCTTCAGTTGAGTTCTGTCCGAACGGGTAATGGCTTCTTTCGCCATTAAGTTCAATTGTTCTTGGGTAAGCCCAACTTTCTTGCAAAACGCGGTGACAACATTGCGTTCAATTGCATCAAGTTCGCCGTCAACAAATGCAAGATAAAGCATGTCAGCAGCGTTCGAGACTTGTGTCGCAAATGACCCAACCTTAGCGGGAGCGTATCCACCGGATGTTACCGCTTTCATCGCTGAGTTGAGTACGGACTTCTTCGCTCCAATCGCGATTCGTATTTCTTCGATTGCAGCACTCTCTTTTGGTGACAGAGACGAGTCCGCATGTGCAATGCTAATTGCATTCGCCAGGTAGACGAGTTGTTCCTGCTCGGTCATGTTGCTTCAGTTTCCTCGTCTACTTTGAAATACACGCACCGCGTGATATTGGCCAGGAGTGGCAAAAACACGAGCGGTGTGGTGGTTTGTTCCAATAGCACACGGCGCGTCCACTATCGAATATCGGACGCGCTGCGGAGATCACGGTATCAACATGCCCGATGGGTGTCAATTTGCACAAACTAGCAGTTGGCCTGGCCCCCCGACGATACATTTTACCGCCTGATCAGCGTCTTCAACGCAAACTCAATCGCATCCATCAACGCTGCGATGTCATCGACGGTGTTGTAGGCCGCAAGGCTCACGCGCGTCGTGGCAGAAACACCGAGATACGTGTGAAGCGGCATGGTGCAATGATGGCCATGGCGCGCAGAGACGTCCTTTTGGTCGAGAAGTGCAGCAAGGTCTTCCGGATGCATTCCATCAATGCGAAACGTGATAATGCCGCCGCGATGAGCAACATCAGGGCCGTAAATCGTGATGCCCGGGACTGTTTGCAGTCGTTCCATCGCCAAGGTCGTCAGTGATTGCTCGTGTTGATGAATGGAAGCCAGCCCCGTCTTCTGCACCCATTCCACCGCTGTGCCCAGCGCGATTGCCTGCACGATCGGCATTGTGCCCGCCTCAAATTTTGCCGGTGCTGCGGACCATGAAGAATCGTCAATACGAACTTCGGAGATCATGTGCCCGCCAAAAATAATGGGGTCCATTTCTTCTAGGCGTTCGGGCTTTCCATAAAGCACTCCAACCCCCGTGGGACCGTACAACTTGTGGCCACTGAAGACCAGAAAGTCCAGATCGTCGGCAATCACATCCGTTGGCAGATGCGGCACGCTCTGAGCTCCGTCTACCACGACACAGGTTCCCATGGCGCGGGCTCTTCGTACCAATTCGCGGATTGGGTTAACGGTGCCCAGCATATTCGACATGCCAGTGATCGCCAGCACCCGCGTGCGTTTGTTTAACACAGAATCCAGTTGATCCAAATCGATCCGACCGTCGGGCGTGAGCGGAATCAGCTTCAACGTCGCGCCGCGTTCTTTCGCCAACTGCTGCCACGGAACAAAGTTCGCGTGATGTTCCATGATCGTCGTCAGGATTTCATCGCCCGCATGAACATGTCTGCGTCCCCAGCCGGACGCGATCATGTTGATTCCAATCGTGGTGCCAGGCGTGAAAACAATGTTGTTCGGCGACGCAGCGTTCAGAAACGTCGCGATCGTCGCTCGAGATCCCTCAAATTCTTCGTCAATCCTCAGGCCGAATTGATACGTGCCGCGATGGGCATTGGCGAAATACTGCTCTTCAACTTCGCGTTCCTTTTCGATCACGCATTGCGGCTTCTGGGCCGATGCGGCGCTGTCTAGGAAAATCGGTCGCAAACCGCTGGGATGCAACTTACAGAGTACCGGAAATTGTCGCCGAATGTCGTCAGGATTGAGAGGCGGAATGTTTTTTAGATCCGGCCGAGATTCAACGGCCGGCGATCGCCCCCGGACAACAGGTTCACCGCCGCCGCATGTGACAAGGTGCATGCGAGCCAGCGTCAGGACTCGATCCACCATACCGCGTAAACCATTGCGACGTTGAGGTGTGATATGCTGCTGCAGGTTAAGCCGATGGAACACGGCATCAATGTCGTATTCCAGTATCTCTCGAGCTGTTTTACCGTTATACGATGCTGCCAAGATGGCAATCAGCCCGCGGACGATGTTCGAATCACTGTCAGCGATGATCGTAAACGGAGCAGTCTCTTGAGTACCGCTGATGTCAGCAATCAGCCATACTTGGCTTTGACAACCATGCACTCTATTTTCGTCCGTCCGACCACAGACCGGAAATTCCGGCAACCCATCACCCAATTCGAGGAGGTATAGCGACTGGTCTTGCCGATCGAGGTCAGCGAATTCTTCGAAGATTTCGTCGAGTGTCATGAGCATTGGAACGAAGGAAAATAAGGATTGAATCGGGCGTTCACAGAATTTCTAGGACTGGTCCTGTTGGAGACTTAATCAGTTCCTTAAAGACCTGCATAGCGACGTTCTGGCAGACCAGGCGAAGTGCATCGCGGGATGGATTGTCTTCAGTCAGCATCTCCATGATCTTACCCCGGTCACAGTATTCCCGAATGCAGCCGTTCATCGGGATTTCGCCCAAGAACGGGACTTTTAGTTCCTGAGCCACCTTCTGAGCACCGCCGCGACCAAAGATGTCGCCCGACATGTTTTCGACAAACCCGAGAATCGGCACGTTGACTTTCTGATACATATCCACGGCTTTGATCGCGTCCAGCAGTGCGACTTGCTGCGGTGTGCATACCACGACTGCACCTGCAAGACTTACCTGCTGTGCAAGAGTCAACGCAACATCACCGGTGCCAGGCGGAAGGTCAATGATCAGATAATCCAGTTCGCCCCATTGCGTATCCTTCAGGAACTGAGTCAACGCTTTGTGGAGCATCGGGCCACGCCAAACAACCGATTGCCCCTGTTCGATGAAGAACCCCATTGACATCAGCTTCACGCCGCCGACATCGATCGGTTCCATTCTCATGATGCGGTTACCCTGCTCATCCTTCATTTCAGACGCCGCAGGCTGCCCCTTGGCGCTCATCATGTGAGGGATACTCGGACCATAAACGTCCGCATCCATTAGGCCCACGCGGCAACCCATCGAATGCAGTCCGCAGGCCAGCGCGGCTGCCACGGTACTTTTGCCGACGCCGCCCTTGCCACTCCCAACTGCGATGATGTTGTGGACGTTCAGGCCAATGCGGCCGCCAGCATCCTTACCGCGTACGATTGAATGGAGTTCAATTCGAGGTTCCAGTTCTGCGGCTGCGAACTTGATCCGCTGACGGATAAGTTCTTCCAGTTTCTTCGATGCGGGATATGCTGGCGTAGGAAGTTCAATGCGAACGCGAGCGTCATTGCCGTTGACAAACGTATCACGAACCATCCGCAGGTCACCCAACGGTTTTTCGGTGCATGGTTCTATGACGTTGGATACGAGAATCTTGAGTTGTTCAGCGGTCGGCATGGCAGTGGGCTGAGTGAATCCTGTGGAAGAAGCGTACGAAGTCAACGACCCATCTCTTGGGACATATTCTTGCATCGTACGTCGGCAGGACGTCAGTTCAACCGTTGAGAGAACGCAAGTTCCGCTGATTCGCAGAAACAAGTCAAACCGCGCTGGGCAGCGAAAGTTTTCAAGCAGCCTAGATCGCTCTGCAACCGAGAATCGCCAAGAGATACCCAGCAGCGAGTCTCAGAGAGAGACTCGACGACGAGGTGGACGCAGCCAATGTTGGATATTACCGAGACTGTCGCACGAAAGCGCCAATCCCCCGTTACGCAGGGCGAACGAATCGCAAACGATCACCATCGAGCGTTTTGACAACGTCAAGCGTGCGATTCGTGATGCGTTTCGCTGTCTCCAAGCCGACCAGCAGAAGCGACTGACCGCTTTGAGCGAAGACGACGTCACCTTTCTGTTCAGTATCGGGGCGGAACTGGACGTGTCCATCTTCGACCGTGATCCGAACGGCAACACCTTCTGGTTGACGCTTTAGTTTTCGTTTCAGACGTGACAATGCTGTTTCTGTGACCTTAACCATGACACCCCCCCCCAATAATCAGGACTGACCAGAACCGCTCGGTGTAGCACAAACATGCATGTCCGAACCAAAATTCTAAATCATCGCACTTCTAAAGCGAATCCAGCAAAGCAGATCGGCGACCTGTGGCCGCGCCAAACGGCCTTGTCTCATCGCGAGCACGCGCTTCATTGACAGTCATCGATCGACCACCAAGCGAATTGCCATTGAGCCGTGCAATGGCTTCTTCAGCGTTTTCCAAGCCTGGCATGTTCACAAACGCAAACCCGCGCGGTGAACCAGAACCACGCTCAGTCGCAATACGGACCGAAGTCACGTGACCATAGCGTTCGAATGCATTTCGCACCTCAGTTTCCGTGGTCTGGAAGGAGAGGTTTCCAACGAAAATCGTAGTCATTCCATACTTCTTGCCCAAACTGGGCATAACAACAAGTCAGCGAACGGAGCAGGAGATCGCAACCGCACATCAAGCCTTTCATGTGAAAAAGCCGAACCGGACCACTCCGGAGAAACACCGCGCAGACGGCTACTGACTTGTAACAATGTCATTATAGAACCACACAGCTCGGTGGTTGTCATTCTGCGTAAATGGTCTTCATTGCCAATGATCGGCGAAACGAACCATTCTGACTGCAATCCAAAGCATCTCAAGCCGGTAAGTTGTGATGGCTGTAACAGACAGCATCACTCGGGACGCTTTGCACTTCAGGTGAGTCACGATTAGAGGGGTCGGTCTTTGCAAACACGCCCCCCACTCCGCAGCCAGAACAAGCATCAAATCTCGGCAACGAGCACTCGGCTCAGAAGTTTCACACGTGGAGTATAGGCACTATCGGCGAAGAATGTGAGCAAAATCTCCAAATACTTCTGTCACACTTCTGTCACAGGTCGTAACACACTTCACAGAATCACTTTACGTGGCTTTAGCGGTTGGGGATTCAACCTTCAGACGATACAATGTGAGTTCATCATTATTGTGCCAGCGTTTTGCGGTCGTGGCGATCTATAGCGGGCGAGACGTGCGTTTTTTCATAGCGCGGCCATTGGAGTGCTGCGGAATGAGATCCTTTGTAGGGCACGACGTAGAATCTGGGTTCGTCTAGAAGCGAACGGAGTGTCCTCATCCTGTATTCGGGATACCACTGCACGATCCGTCGGCCGACGTCGCGTTGTACAGTGCGAAGTGGGGAGTCTCCCGAAAGCTGATCGTCAGTGAAATCGACCAGCGAACACCGAGCGAACAGTTCCGGGTGTGAGTGCAGGACCGGCATGGAAACAGTTCGGTCCTCAAACACGATCGGCCCGTCTGCCGGGAGGAGTTGCAACTGTTGTGCGAGGTCGTTGCGTGCTTGGTCGATCTCACGCCATTGATTACTACAGGATCCGACTGCCTGCAGAAAAATGGCACCACTCACGACGACCATCAGTATTTGGAGGCGAAGGCCGCAGCTGGAGAGCAGAATCGCGAAGACGGCCCCAAATCCCAGTACTCCGGTCACAGCATATCGCGTAACCAACGCGGGCTGCACCGTCCATGAGAGCAGCACTATCACCAGCGGCATCAGTGCCAGAAGCAGGCACGGGGCGAGTTGTCTGGCCACTGCGCCAAATGTGTGAGCCCCCTGCGAGGTTCGAACATCATCTGGCAACACCGCCGGGTGCGCGCCTTGATGTTTTGGTTTGTTCAGTGTCAGAGAAATGAGAAACGCAACTCCGCAGACAGCCGTCGGTATCAAAGGAAACATGGCCGTCAGGAAGCCGATGCTGTCGTCCAATGTCGCTGGCGAAACCCACGTAGCCCTTGTCAGTGCGGCGCGCTGTCCGATCAGGAAGGGCAAACAGCCGGCAAGGCACAGTCCGCCCGTGAGTCCGACCACTGCGATCATACAGCGTCGATGGCTGGAAAGATTTGGCACAAGCATCGCACCGACGCAGATCAGGCCGAGAGCCAGAATGCCGAAATAGTGCGTCGTGGTGATGACGCCTGCCAGCAAGAGTGCCACGATGTTGTTCAATCGTTGCAGCCACGGTTTCTGCATTGTGCGTATGTCCAGCGCGACGCATAGCCACGCGCACGCGGCACACCACAATGGGTAAAATCGAATCTCCACCGACTGATGAATCAAATGCACGCTGGAGGCCATCATCAGCACTGTAGACACGCACACGAGCAGCGGAAAGCGACGATTCAGGACGACAAAGATGCCGATGAGCGCCAGAATCATCAGGCCGAGTGAAAGCCCGCGCAGACTGGATTCTGTAATGCCACCGGGCAGATAATGAAGTTGTCGAGCCAGCAAAAGATACGTCGGTGGGTTGTAATCGACGCCGTCCGCCAGTGCCTGGAGTGATCGTTGCGTCTGCGGTTCCTGAATGAGCAGCCAGGAATGGATCTCATCCATCCATAACTGCCGTCGCATCAGATAACTCCCGCCGCCAGCCCACGCGATGCCCAGGAGAAGCAGAACGAGCAATGCTGTCTGGACGAGCCCCCGAAGTATCGTTGATCGCTGAGTTGCCATCGTTGCCGTAGCTGGACTCTCTACTAATGCGAACACCCGGAGCCGACGTTTTCAAAGAAGTCGTGACCCTTATTATCAACCAGAATGAACGCTGGAAAATCAATCACATCGATTTTCCAGATGGCTTCCATGCCGAGTTCAGCAAATTCAATCACTTCTACGCTTCGAATATTCTCTTTCGCCAGAATTGCTGCCGGTCCGCCGATACTGCCGAGGTAAAATCCGCCGTGTTTGTGGCAGGCTTCGGTCACCTGCTTGCCTCGATTGCCTTTCGCAATCATCACCATACTGCCGCCAGCGGATTGAAATAGTTCGACATAAGAATCCATGCGACCTGCTGTTGTCGGGCCGAAAGAACCGCTCGCATAACCTTCCGGCTTCTTTGCAGGACCTGCATAGTAGACCGGATGCTTTTTGAAATACTCCGGCAACGGTTCACCAGAATCGAGGCGTTCCTTGAGTCTCGCATGCGCGATATCGCGAGCCACCACGAGCGGACCACTCAGCAAAAGCCGCGTCGTGACTGGATACTGATTCAGGTCTGCGAGAATCTCCTGCATCGGTCGATTCAGATCAATTCGCACGGCGCTTTCGTCTTTGCGATGTCGCAAATGTTCGGGGATGTACTTAAGCGGCTCCGTTTCAAGCTGCTCAATAAACACGCCATTTTCTGTGATCTTCGCCCTCGCTTGGCGATCCGCGCTGCAGGACACGCCGATTCCAATCGGCAACGACGCGCCATGTCGAGGTAACCGAATCACGCGGACGTCCAAAGCGAAATATTTTCCGCCGAACTGTGCTCCAATGCCACAGTTGCGAGCTGCTTGCAGCATTTTCTCTTCCATCTCCACATCGCGAAACGCACGGCCAAGAGCGTCACCCGTGGTAGGGAGATGATCGAGGTACTTTGTTGACCCCAGTTTGACAGTCTTCATTGTGGCTTCTGCGGATGTGCCGCCGATGACAAACACCAAGTGATATGGCGGACAAGCAGCTGTGCCCAGAGTCAGCATTTTCGATGTGAGATATTCGACAAGTGCCTTCGGATTGAGGACGGCGCGGGTTTCCTGATAGAAGAAGGATTTATTCGCCGATCCTCCACCTTTGGCAATGAACAGAAACTTATACTCATTGCCGTCGCAGGCCATGAGTTCCAACTGTGCCGGCAGGTTCGTGTTGGTGTTTTTTTCGTCCCACATTGTCAGTGCTGCGTTTTGTGAATACCGGAGATTGTTCTCCGTGTACGCATTGTAGACGCCCCGTGCCAGAGCTTCTTCGTCACCATTCGACCATACGGCGTGCCCTTTTTTCCCCTGCACGATCGCCGTTCCGGTATCCTGGCAAAACGGCAGCACGCCCGCGCTGGCGACGTCGGCATTCTTGAGCATCGTCAAAGCGACCATGCGGTCATTGTCGGATGCTTCCGGGTCGTCCAGAATGGCGGCGACCTGCTTCAAGTGCGCGGAACGCAGGAAAAAATTGATGTCGTGAAACGCTTGAGAACACAACAACGTGAGCGCTTGCGGATCGATGCACAGAATATCCTGACCTTCAAACTGGCGGACTTTTACATGATCTTTCGTGAGCAGCCGGTATCGAGTGTCATCGATTCCTGTATCAAACAGTGGTTCGTAAACAAAAGGAGCGGTTGGCACTTCAGGTTCACCATTCAAGAAAAGGGATCGGTCGCAGCTTCCCGCGGCATTGTACTTTACACGGCTTTAAATGTTTAGTCTGCATGCCATCGGCGTGACCGCGGATAGATTTTCAAACGGCAATTGTAAAGGAAGAAATGACACCATAGCACGATGTTTTGGCGTGGACGTTTCCAGCCAAGATGCACGCGGCGCTCACGCCGATGGCGTTGGACGTTAGACGACTTAAGCAGCAGTTTCTCGGCGTTTTCGGCGTACGTTGGACGGTGTTTTCCAGCGGCGGTGAACCCAGAAGTATTGTTCGGGGGCTTTTCGAATCAGGGCTTCCAGCGATGTTGTGAATCGCTGAGTCAGTTCGTTGATGCCGTTGACACCCTGAAAATCGCTCGGATCGATTACGTCCTGCGTTGTCAGACTGAATCGAACCCAGCGACAATCCTTCTGGGAAGCTTCCGGCAATCGAAATGCGCCACCGACGACGACCAATGCGTTGTACTGCAACGCCAGCAGGGCGATGGACTTAAACGTCGATGCTGGCCGACCGAAGAAATCGACGAATACACCCGAGCGTCCAGCGTCCTGATCACACAGCAACGACGCCATGCCTCGCTTCTCCATGATGTCTGAAAGTTCTGAGCCCGCACCGTGCTTGAGGATCAGTGAATTTCCGGTCGATTCACGGAACTCCTTGAACCACTTGTGCAGATAAGGGTTGTCCAGATGTCGCGCGACAACCCCCATAGGAAACCCGAAATGCCCGAACGTGTTTACGCTGATTTCCCAGTTCCCAAAATGCCCTCCGAGAAACAGCACTGGGCGACCGGAACATAATGCCTTCACGCAGTCGTTGCGGCGTTCGAAATCCAGAATTTCCGCACAATTGGCAAGTCGGAATCGGCGTGGAAGCTGAACCATTTCGCATACCATGCGAAACAGATGCCGCCACATCCCGTGAATAATGCGATTTGCCTGATCGTCGGACAGTGATTCACCAAACGCAAACTTCAGATTGTCTTTCGCCACGTCGTGGCGACTCAACTTCTTCGGGACCACCCGCATCATCATCCACGCCAGCCCCTCAGCCAGCACTATGCTCGAGCGCACTGGAAGACACTTCACGACAAAAAGCAGTGTCTGAAAGATCGTATATTCGAGCAGTTGTCGGAGATTGAACAGGGACATTCGGATTTGATGAAAATCTACATGTTCTGGCCTTGACCAGTATTTATGCCACGCCCGTGATTGTAAGAAATGTTGAACTTCGACGCCATTGGCGAACTGGTGGCACACAGATACGGGTCGGTCTGTAACGTTTCTGACGAGTCTTCCGGACAAAATCCCCATGAAACGGCATATTCTCAGGGACTCGTGGTGCGGGTCGTTTCGATTTGTCCGATGACTCTGTAGGGGACGGCCGGAGGCTGTTTTCAAGGCGTTCGTTCCAGGGATGGATATCGCTCATGCTTCAGCTCCGTTGCACCACAAGTCTTCGGCTTGTCCAGATCGCAGCTCTAAAAGTCATGCTGCCATGTGCGTGCTTCTCCGTCACATTATTTGCTGCCGGTTGTTCGACATCGCGGCCCCTAGTTACGCGGGCGCACCGGCCCGTCGTGACCTCGGAATCGATTGCCAGCCGAAAGTTGCCGGCAACGCCGACGCTGGATGCGAATCAAGCACTCAATGACTCCGAATTTGCCCGACCGCAGAATTCCTCGAATCCTGATCGCCGTATTGAACTCCATTCAGACAGCATCCTGCCCGTGGGATTTGAGGAACAACAAGCCCTTGCGACAATGAGCGACGTTCCCTGCGTAGAAACAGTTCAGGCCGAACAATTGTCGGTTGCTACCGATTCAGTCGGTTGGTCTCTTGCGCAGCTAGAGGCAACCGCGCTGCAACAGAATCCAGCGATTCTGCAGGCATCCGCATCGGCACAGAAGGCGGTCGGTTATCGCAACCAAGTTGGTCGCAAGCCAAATCCGATCATTGGCTACCAGGGTCAGCAGCTGGGCGACGCTGGAACGGATCAGCATGTTGCGTTCGTCGAACAAGACATTGTCATGGGCGACAAACTCAGGAAGAATCAATCTGTTTTGATTCAGGAGATCCAGTCGCAGTTGTGGGAAGTGGAAACACAACGGATACGAGTCCTGACCGATGTGCGTCAGCGTTTCTACGAGGCACTTGCAGCCCAGCGACGGAAGGAGCTGGCAATCGCATTTGAGACCGTTGCGGCAAAAGGCGTCAGGTTTGCCGAAGCGCGTATGCGAGCCAAAGAAGGCACTCGGCCGGAAGTCCTGCAGGCAGAAATTCAACTGAAGGAAGTTCAGTTGCAGCGCCGCAACGCCGATGCTGCGTTTCGAGGTGCGTGGACGCAACTGATGGCCGTCTCCGGCATGCCGGACTTGCAGCCGGGCACACTGAACGGACAACTTTCCGTAGCCACAGCAGATCGTGATTGGGAAGCGATTCAGGGGCAGATTCTTTCATCCAGTCCAGAACTTCAAGGTGCCCGTGCTCGATTTGCAAGGGCTCGCGCCAATCTGGATCGTCAACAGTCACAGGCAATTCCGAACCTGTCGCTGATACTTGGTGCGGGACAGGACAACGGCACCGGATCAAGCATGATCAATACTCAAATCGGTTTGCCCGTTCCCATTCACAACCGGAATCAGGGAAACATCGCGGCCGCTCATGCGGAATTCTGTCGGGCGTCACAGGATGTGCGTCGAACTGAAAACGCTATTCAATCAAGACTTGCCGGAGCCCGCCGTGACTTCGAAGTGTCTGCTGCGACGGTCCTGCAATATGAGGGGGAAATTCTTCCTCGCGCTCAGGAGACACTGACACTTGCCGAATCGGCCTACGAGGCGGGTGAATTTGATTTCCTGCAAGTCCTGATTGTGCGACGTACCTATTTCGAATCCAACATCGCGTACGTCGCTGCTCAGGTTGACCTCGCTCGGGCATCGGCACTCGTCGATGGTTCCGTACTTTCCGGAGGCCTCGAATCCACTCGCGACACCGAATTTGACAGTGGCCTGCGAGATCAATCTTTGAGCGGTCAGTAGTCATATTATCTCGTCGAACCGCTCGATGGAGTTTTGTGCCGCGTCGTTGATGACGATCCTGAGGTCTGTCGAACGAAATCTCTCGCGTGCGCAATTCACGACGGCGCAATTCATGACACTTGCCGAAGTCTGGCAGTGAAGCTACGCTCATAGACGTCGGCGGTCCGCGACGGAACGCCCTTCGTTGGCCGTTCGTGGTGAAAAATCGCTCCCGCGAAACTGGCCGGGCGTGGGTGAACAAATCGGAGACTGATGCTGAATTCAATGTTCTGTCTATGAAAGAATTGCGTCCATGCTGTCTCCTTTTTCCCGTCGAAGGAAACGGAAAGAAATAACCCCATGAAAATCACGCTGACAGGACGTCGATTTCTACGCTTCGCCACGTTCTATTTCGTAGCCACGCTCTCGACCGCTCAACTCTTTGCTGGCGACCAGCCCACCGAATACCTCATCGCCTACATGGGTGTTGGCGGGACCGACACTGAGATTGCCCATATCCTAGGGTTGATCAAACCAGATGGCACAGCCGAACGATATCCCGATTTTGGACAGCCCACTCAGCGCAGCTGGGGCTTCGGTCCGCAATTCTCCGACGGACGCCGCATTTTTCTCGCCAGCTATGAAGATACGAATATCACAAAGGTCCGCTCCGGCAAAGTGGTGACCCACGACTGGATCTACGATCTCCAAACCGGCGACCTCACTGCGGCTCTGGAAAAGAACCGGCCAGCCGATCAGCTTCGCCCCTACGCTCTCGTCTCAGGCGATCAACGAATCATCGAAACCGCCTACATCGGGAACGAAGAACGAATCTTCATCAAAGACCTTGATGGCGGAAACCCTCTCGAACTCACCGTTGCCGGCGGCGGCTTTCACTACGGTCTCGAACTAAGCCACAATGCTTCCCGCCTCGCTTGCCACGTCACCGGCGGCACACCCAGCTTCTACAACCCAGGGATGTACTCCATCAACGTCTTCGACCTCGCTTCGAGAAAACGAACTCTCATTGCCGGTCAACCCGAACACCTCATGTTTGGCCCTCACTGGTCACCCGATGATACCCAACTCGTTTACCTCGACTGCCACGCCGCCAAAGACCCCGTTCACTTCCGCGCCGCTCTCGCTGTCGGACGTGCCGATGGAACCGAGCACCGCGTAATTACCCACGGCCAGACCCATTGGTTCGGCACCCCCTTCGGCTCCAACATGTCTGAATGGTCTCCCGATGGCCAGACCGTCACTTACACCAGACTCCAAGAGAACTCCACTCGAGACATCTCCGTTGGAGGCTCCCAACTCTGCCTCCTTAACCCCACCACCGGCCAAATCACCGAACTTACCCCGGCTGTCGAAGGAATCTGGGACTACCGCGCCACATGGGCTCCCGATGGAACCAAAATCGCCTTTGCCCGCACCCGACTCGGACAACCACGCGAACTCTGGATCATGCACTCCGACGGCTCTGACCCCAAACGCATCACCGACGGTTACCTGCACAAGGGTGCTGACCACTTCCGCTGGCTGCGTGTGAGCACCGCCGTTCCTTGACGTTCGTAACGCATTTGCCGACGTACCCTTCTGGGATGAATTGCCATGTTATTGAATCGACTGATTACTTTCTTTTGCGTGTTGCTTCTGGTGTCGAACGCACTGCCGTTGCACGCTGAACAGATCGACCTGTCCAAAGCGGTGATCGTGACGCGTGCTGGTGACTTGCCGTCCGCAGAGAAAGTGGCTCCGCAGGTTCTGGTTGAAGAGCTTGCCAAACGGACCGATCTGCAACTTCCCGTGGTGAATCAATGGCCCACCAAAGCGTCGGCGATCATCGCTCTCTCTGTCATAAAAAATCCTCCTGCATGGAAGGAAGAGATTCCCGCAGACGCAGTGAAGGGAGCCTCGCTCAACCTTGCCGAAGGGTTTTCAATCCGTGTTGTTCCGGCCACCGGGGACCAGCCAGCCATCGTGTTCGTGACCGGAGCCGATCCCAGAGGACTGTTGTTCGGAGTCGGCAAACTCCTGACCAATGTTGAGTGGAGTCAGGGTGCGGTCAGTCTCGATGCGGCCTTTCACGCAGATCTGGCTCCCGACGTTCCGCTTCGCGGTCATCAATTGGGCTATCGCGCCCGCGCCAACAGTTGGGATGCATGGACCCCGGCGCAATTCGATCAGTATATCCGTGAGTTAGTTATCTTCGGTACCAACGCGATTGAAAATATCCCGTTTGAAGATGCCGACAAGTCGCCGCACATGCCCGTGACGCGCGAGGTGATGAATTCAGAAATGTCGAGGATCTGTGCAAAGTATGACATCGAGTATTGGGTTTGGATTCCGGTCGAGTTTTCCCTGCCCGATCAGGCCAAGGAAGAGGAGTTTCTGAAAACTCAGGCCGCCTTCTACAAGTCCTGCGAACGACTGGATGCCGTGTTTGTACCCGGAGGTGATCCCGGGGATAATGAATCCGAAAATCTAATGCCTTTCATGAAGCGAATGGGCGAGCTACTGCAGCAGCACCACCCGCACGCGAAGGTCTGGATTTCACTGCAAGGTTTCACGCCGAAGAGCGTCGAGGATTTCTTTTCGTGGGTCAAGCAGCACAACCCCGACTGGCTGGGTGGAGTCGTCATGGGGCCCAGCAGCCCTCCCCTGGAAGTGACCCGCAAACTGCTCCCAGAACGCTACGCACAGCGCTGGTATCCCGACATCACGCACATTGTTCGTTGCCAATATCCCGTTCCCTGGCTTGATCCGGCCTGGGGATTGACCATCGGTCGTGAGCCGGTCAACCCGCGTCCCAAAGATTACACGGCCATCTATCGCGATGGCTATCGCTCTACAAACGGATTCGTCAGCTACTCCGATGGAATTCACGACGACTTCAACAAGGTGCTTTGGAGTCAATTGGGCTGGAATCCCGAACGTAACGCACGCGACATTGCCATCGAGTACGCTCGTTTCTTCTTCCGCCCCGATCAGGCCATCGCCGGGGCTGACGCAATTTTCGGACTGGAGACCAATCTTCGAGGCAGCCTAGCAGACAACAGTTCCATCGACGGGACGCTCCTGCTGTGGCAGCAAGTGGAATCGGCGATGCAAGGTTATACGGCGGATTGGCGATTTGATATGCACCTGATGCGTGCCTACTACGATGCTTACACGCGACAACGTTTGCTTTACGAAACCGATTTGGAAAATCAGGCCTTGGCTGTTCTTGACGAGTCATCCGCGACGGGTATCAAACCCTCTCTCGATCAGGCTCGCGAGATCCTCAACCTCGCCACGACCCATCGCGTCCATCAACCGTGGCTGGATAAGCTTTACGCCTTCGCTGATTCCCTGTTTGAAAGAATTGGCTACCAGACTCTCATGGAAAAACACCGCGCCAGTGGATCGGAACGCGGTGTCGTGATGGAATTCGTGAACTATCCTCTGAACAATCGCTGGTGGCTCGAAGACCAGTTTTCTGCGATTGAGAAGCTTTCTGACCCGGCACAACAGGCAGAGAAGATCAAGAACATCGTCAACTGGGATCAGCCGACTCCCGGCAGTTTCCACGAGATTATTGGACATGTCGCGTACTCACCCGGCATTTCCAAACTCTTGAATGGGGGCGATGCGATGCGACATTACTACGATACTCCTATGCCTACTCAACGCTGGATGGGTGAGACGCGCCGCGGTCTCCGACTTTCATGGCACAACTACCTGAATGCCCCCAATGCGATGGCTTATTCCGGCCTGAATCCGAAGGCGAGATACATCGTGAAATTATTTGCACAACGGCCCTCTCCACTCAAAGTGGACGGAGTTCGAGCGAAGCAGACTCGCACGGGCGAAACGTACGACGAAGTCACCGAGCAGGAGTTTGAGGTTCCCGCAGACGCACTGCGGGACGGAAAGATTGAACTCACCTGGGAGCCGCTCGATGAAAAACATCTGAACTGGCGAAACAGGCATTACGTCTGCGAACTCTGGGTCATCAAGTTACCTTGAGCATCGTGTCCCCAATCGTAGGGTGGGGCCACCGGAGCGCCGGCCCACCAATGAAATTTTTGAATATCGATTTGCGATTCAATCCAAAATCACAAATCTAAAATAACATGGTGGCTATCAAACATTCGTAGTGCAGGCGATGAAATTTGCCAGACCACATGATTCAGCCTCAAACAACCATCCTTCCCAAGTGCCTATTTACACTTGGGCAGCCACTGGATCTTTCGCAGGATCGATTTGGTTTCTTCTACGAGACAAAAATCGACGAAGAGATCGGCGTTTTGCGCCAGCGGATGAAGGACGACGGCTACTTGTATCTCCGCAATTTTTGGAGTCGAGAAGCGGTTCAGGTTGTTCGAGATTCACTGACAAGCCAACTCGATCGACTGGGCTTTCTGCGTCCGGGAGCACCGCGCGATGAGGCGCGCTTCGATGGACGGGAAGTCGGCCGAGCGATGGGGAATCCTCTCGATCAACGAGACCCGGTCCTGCGCGATCTCGTTTTTGGGCCGCAGATCACCGATTTCTTTCAGACATTTCTGGCAGGACCTGTGCGGCATTTCGATTTCATC
The DNA here is from genome assembly GCA_947476295.1 of Planctomycetaceae bacterium. Taxonomy (GTDB): domain Bacteria; phylum Planctomycetota; class Planctomycetia; order Planctomycetales; family Planctomycetaceae; genus SXXK01. The sequence continues at coordinate 90,651 of CANJQC010000003.1, forward strand.
TGGTTCCGCACCAAAGGCCCCGGTTACGGTAGTCCGCTCCATTGCGATCTGGTCTACATGGGACGCGGTACGCATGATCTTTACACGACGTGGGTGCCGCTCGGAGACGTGAGCCTCGAACTTGGCGGTTTAATTGTCCTCGAAGGATCTCACAAGAAAGGAGATCGATTGAAACCCTATCTGTCACGCGACGTCGATGACTACTGCACCAATCGCGACGACGCGGCTGATTACGCCGCTGGCAAAAGATGGTGGGACGGCACTCTCTCGAAGAATGCCGTCGCATTGCAAAAGAGCCTCGGAGGTCGCTGGCTGACCGCCCCCGAATTTCGGATGGGTGACGCGGTGATTTTCAACATGACGCTCGTCCACGGCAGCCTCGACAACCAGACAGATCGCTTTCGCCTTTCCACCGACACACGCTATCAACTTGCCTCCCAGCCGATTGATGAACGCTGGGTGGGAGACCAGCCACCCGGCCACGCCGTCACCCAACGTCGCGGGCGAGTCTGTTAGGCGGGCGGACAAAAAGGCGGATTCACACCTGGATGGCCCCGGCGTCGCAGTTACCAGATCGAGGCGAGCGGCAGGGCGTCAGCTCTCCGAGTGATCACCGTTTGCAACGTTGTGAGCCGACTCGACCGTGCATTGGAGACTTCGCCAGGTTACACTAGGACTGGCGAGCGGCATGCGTCAGCTTGCCGGTACGTTGCGATTTCTCAGCGTTCGTCAGTCACGACGGACAAGCACGTCGATCCTGAGGAATCGCAATTGTACCGGTGGGCTATCGATCATTTTGTAGAAGTCCTGCTGAGTTGAGCCAGACAAACTGAGGGTCTTGTGACAGGTCAATTCATTCGGCGAGGTTCTTAACGAGTCGATCGACCGTCGCGTTGATCCGTGATTCGATTCCCTCCACCCACTCCTCTGCGGGGAGTCCGTACGCCCAGAGAACTCCAACTTCCTGACCTCCCCCTTCGTGCAACACTCGAGTGCGGAACTCTACTTGTTCTGTGTTCATTGAAGTAAACGCCAGACACCACGATCCGATGCCGCGCCGTCGGGGTACCGAATGTGGAGTTGCATATGCTGAAGATTAAGGTTCCTCTCGCGCTGCCTGACAGTGTCGATCGATGAATTCGATGATCGGTGTTGAATCGTCGAGTCCATGCACATGCCCGATGCCCCGTTTAGCGATCAGCGTGATCTCGCCGCCAAGTTGACGATAACGATCAGCCAGCACGCCGGTATTTTCATCCCAGGGCACGCCTGTGTCAGTGTCACCGTAGACGTGCAACAGCGGCACTCCGGCCTTCGCCAGAGGTTCCAGATGGTCGATCGGATTCAGAGCTTTTTCAAAAAGTTCGTCGTCCGATGCCGCGCCGTAGACATTCTTCAATTGCACCAGCTCGGTTGGGTTTCCTGTCCCTTTGCCCTTGCCAGCCGGCCAACTGCGGACATCGCAGACGGGAGCGTCGCCGTAGATGCAGGCGACTTTGTCCGGGTTCGCAGCGGCCCAGTTGTAACAATACAGTCCGCCACGACTGACACCAACCAGTGCAGCTCGCTTGGCAAACCCATATTTTTCAGTGAGTTCCCGATGAAATTCATTCCAGAGTTCCACCGCCTTTGGCGACCCGAACTGGTCTGGAATCGCCATGTGGACGATGTGAAAACCTCGCCCTAACAGAGCAACGTCCGGCACCGGTTTGTGGCCGAAAAACTCGCCATGCCAGACCCACGGTTTCCCAGGAGCAACCTCGCGTGGGACGATCACCAGCACCGGTTTTCCGACGACCTCGAAGTCATACCGGACAAACCCATTCCAGGTGCTCTGCTGACCAGGAAAGGGAGGACCATCGGCCCGCAGCGCCGTAACCGTCGAGGGCAGCAGTGCCAGACACATCATCCACGCACACTGGCGAAATAATCGTTGCATCAATTCGTCTCTGTTGAAACTGCGCATGAACGGCTGGAGCGGCACGCCTTGGCCAACGGTCTGTTGTGGAATGCTGAGGCGAGATGTTGAGTGTATAAAAAATTTATCTGTGGAACAACAATGTCAGGAACGGGTGGTTTCGCTTCAGTGGTTTCGCTTCAATTGCTAGCGGCTTCTTGGAGGTCTATATTCCACGCGGTTAAACGAGTGAAAGGTCAATCGAGTTGCGAAGCATCGCCAGAAGCGCGACGTCGCTAGAATTCTTCCTGCCTTCAACATTTGGAAACTATCATGCGTCCAAGACAAGCTGTTCTCTTGATGCTGCTGGCGCTGTTCGCGTTCCCCTTGTGTGCTCAGGAATTCAAACAGGTGGATTATAATCACCCGGGTCTGGTCGTGGATCTCGGCGTAGGCTTGTGGGCCTGGCCAGTCCCCTGCGATGCCGATGGTGATGGTGATTACGATCTGATCGTCTCTTGTCCTGATAAACCGTCGAACGGAGTCTGGTTGTTTGAGAACACCACGGATGACACTTCAGTACAGAAGTTCCCGGTATTCAAGTCCGGTCGTAAACTGGGGCCGACATCGAGGTACGTCACGCCGAGCTACCAGCAGGGAAAAGTCCGCGTCCTGACTCCCGGGTACGAATATGTGAATTTTGAAACCTCGGGAGTGTCGCAGGCGGTCGAGATTCCCTTGAGTATGAACTTCTATAAGCCGGTGGGAAACAGGTCAAAGGGCTCCGGAATCCGGCACAATCAATGGCGATATGTCGATTTCAACGGCGATGGTCTTCTGGACCTCTCCATTGCCGTGGAAGACTGGAGTGACTACGGCTGGGACGCTGCATGGAATGCTCAAGGAGAGTGGACCAATGGTCCGTTGCACGGATTCGTCTTCATCGCCCTGAACACCGGAACAAAAGAGAAACCAGTCTATGCAGAACCTGAGAAGGTCTCGGCAGGTGACGGGCCACTGGATGTCTTTGGTTGTCCCTCACCAAATTTTGAAGACTTCGATGGTGATGGTGACCTCGACCTCATCTGTGGCGAATTTCTGGATGGATTCACTTGGTTCGAAAACACTGGCTCGCGGCAACAGCCCCGTTACGTCCAAGGGAAGCGGCTGCTACTGGAGGACAACACACCCCTGACGATGGAGCTGGAGATGATTGTGCCGGTGGCCTTCGATTGGGATCGCGATGGCGATTTCGATCTTGTCGTGGGAGATGAAGATGGCCGGGTCGCTCTTGTTGAGAACACTGGCCGGATGTCAGCGGATCACGGACCGATTTTTCTTCCACCTCACTATTTTCAGCAGGAAGCCGGGACACTGAAGTGTGGTGCTCTCGCGACTCCTGTCGGAACGGATTGGGACGGTGATGGGGACTTCGATATTCTATCGGGAAACACGGCGGGATACGTTGAATTCTTCGAGAACCTCAGCGGACCAGGCGTCGAACATCCCCGCTGGGCTGCTCCCGTCAGATTGAAAGCGGGAGGAGCCGTGTTCCGGATTCAGGCCGGGAAGAATGGCAGCATTCAGGGTCCGGCTGAGGCCAAATGGGGATACTCAACGCTGTCCGTCGCCGATTGGGATCACGATGGTCTTCCCGACGTTATTGTCAATGGCATCCTGGGGAAAGTTCGCTGGCTCAAAAACATCGGTACGCGCTCGCAGCCGGTTCTGGACACCGCTGCTCCCATTGAAGTGGAATGGCCAGACAGCGTGCCTCAGCCATCCTGGAACTGGTCGCCCCCGATCGGTCACGAACTCATCAGCCAATGGAGAACAACACCAGTGGCCTCCGATTGGAATGGCGACGGGTTGGTGGATCTCGTCATGCTCGACCACGAGGGATATCTGGCCCTTTACCGTCGCGCCAAACAAGACGACAAATTGGTTCTCCTGCCTGGCGAGCGAGTGTTTCGCGGAACCAATCTCTCGGTCTGCTCCAGCAAACACGAGATTGTGAACCCGGAGCCTGGTATGCTGCGGCTCAACAATGGCGAACGCGGAGCCAGCGGTCGCCGAAACTTCAGTTTCGCCGACTGGGACGGCGATGGTCGTCAGGATCTGCTCGTAAATTCTGCCAACGCCAACGTCCTCCGGCAGACCAGTTCGGAAGCCAACAGTTGGTCGTTCGAAGATCAAGGCTCGCTCGTCGAACAGAACATTCAGGGACACGCCACGAGTCCCACGACCGTTGATTTTAACGGCGATGAGGTTCCCGACTTCCTGTGCGGTGCCGAAGACGGACGTTTCTATTACATGCGTAACCCTAGCAGCCGGTAGGAGAATGTTGGGTGACCACGAAATATGCGAAAAACACGAAAGAAGGCAAAACACAAATCAAACGGCATCTCTTGAAACAGAGGTTCATTCCGGATTTTTTGTTGTTCGACAAGATTGTCGTCGAATTGAAGGCAGTGACACAACTTACTGATGATCACCGGGCACAGGTTCACAACTATCTTCGAGCGGCAGAGTTCAGACTCGGCCTGCTGATCAACTTTGGGCATTTTCCGAAGGTGCAGTACGAACGTATTGTGCTTTAAAGACCAATTTATCCCTCGCGTTGCTCCTTGTCTCCCGACGGATCCTTCTTCATTTACTTCGCTGCCTGCCATCGTAAGACTTCGCGATGGCCTTGGGGGTTTGCATGGACAGCAATCAGCAAGCCCCCGTGGCTTACAGCGTTGATTCGTTGGCCTCAAAGCGATACGTGGAATGGCGGAGGTACCTTCAATAGCAATCAGTCTGTATTCCTGAATTTTTCGCGGTGGCGTCACTGGTTGTTCCGGCGTGGCCACATCCCGAAAAGTTACCGTCTTTTCTTTTCGCCCCAAGTTGACGCTGGTATTCCCATGTTACTTCCAGGCAAATGCTCTTACGAGAACGGAATTGGTATCGACCAGCAAGGGCGTGGTTTTGCTTATCGGAACGCTTGTCTCGTTCGTCAAACTGGCGATAACTTCATTCAAATTGTAGACTTATCGGACATGTCTCCTGATCCGCAACCATCACCACAAAGTGCCAAGGGTTGGTGAACAGCGGCTGAATATAGGGTGCCACGCCGCGCAGGAGAAACGCATTTGCGGCAGCGTGCGTTTCGGTGATGTCAGTGTTCGAACGTCCGGTGCGTACTGCATAGTGGCTCGATGCTTCCGCAGCGAGAATTCCCGCCACGGAGTGTCGGGGCACATTGGGTTGCGGGCGAACCCTGCGGCAGGAAATGGGTTGCGTACATGCCGTCCTCTTTTTTTCTCGAACGAAACCGATGGAATCAACCCAATGAAAACCACGCAGACGATTCTTCGATCTCAGCGCATTGCCACGCTCTTCTTCGTAGCGGTGTTCTCGACCTCTTTACTCTTTGCGCAGGACAAGCCCGACAGGAATCTCCGCGAGCGTCGAGTGATCTACAACTTTGACGGGGATTCGTGCCTGACAACGAAGGCCGGCGGCAAGGGGCCGGTGGCGGTGGATGTCGATGACGTGAAGCGCTTGATCGAGGAAGTCGCTTACGACCGGAGTTGCGTCGATACGGTGCTGGTCTGCGTCAATGCGCAGGTCATGTACTACCCAACGAAAGTCGGGACCATGCGCGGCACCCTATCGACTCCGGAAGAGCGAGCTGCGTGGCCAGCTTCAGAAAAGCAGCGGTTTGAAAACATGAAGGCGTTCTTTGACAACGGAATCGATCCGTACGCGGTCATGCTGGCCGAAGCGAAACGTCGCGGGTGTGAAGCGTTGCTGACGTTCCGTATGAATGATGATCATGGCAACGATTTTCTGCGTACGCAGTTCCTCACCGACCATCCCGACTGGCGTCTGGGAACCGAACAGTACAAGGGCAGCGGAGCGATGGATTTCGGACGCGGCGAGGTCCGCGATTACACATTTCGGCTGATCGAAGAAGCCGTGCATCGCTATGACTGCGACGGGATTGAACTCGACTTCAATCGCTTCCCGACGTTCTTCAAGGATGGCTCAACCGACGAACGTGTTACGAAAATGGACTCACTGGTCGAGCGAGTTCGCAGGATGCTTGACGATGTCGGACGCGAGCGGGGTCGGCGACTTACGCTCGCAGTGCGCGTGCCATCCAACTATGGTCGGACGCCACCGACGCCCGAGACTGCGCGGCTGCTGGGCTGCGACATACCCGCGTGGGTAAAACATGGCTGGGTCGATTTCGTAGCCGTCTCTGAGTTCTTGTTCGAACGCGGCGATCTGCCCATCGACGTGTGGAAGCTGGCCATCACGACCGTCCCTGTTTACGGTGGCATCGAATGCACAAAAGGCAGCGGCCAGAAAAATCTCACTGCTCATGAATATCGCCATGCAGCGACGCATCTTATGAATGCAGGTTCCGATGGCGTCTATCTGTTCAACTTCTTCACGTCCCGCGAAGGTGGTGAGGCGGCCTATGAACCTCCATTCGAAGTGCTGCGTAATCTGGTAACGGCGGACGATGAGTTGGAAGGCAAACGCGATGCTGAGCAGCCTGGTCTCGCACGGCCCGACGTTGAATTTCAGATCTTTCAATTTCCGGCTGACAGAATTCCACGGATCGACGGCAACACAGACGACTGGTCTATGGTTCCGGACTCCTACGCCGTCGGCACGAATCAGCTGCGTGAGACCGTTATGGGAACCGGCGACAAGCATGATCCCGCCAATCTGGATGTCAGCGTGAAGGTCGGCTGGGTGCAGGGGCAGAACCATCTGTATTTTCTGTATGAGGCCAGCGACAACTACTGGGATTTTTCCCGCGAAGACCTGCACAACGATCTCTTTGAAATCGTTGTTGATGGCGACCTGTCAGGCGGGCCGCTGATCCGTCAGATGCATCCCAACAAAACGCTGCGTGACAGGATGGATACACATTTTCTGTTTCATGGGGTACACGCACAGAACTATCACATTTTCACGCCCGCCGAAGACAAGGACTGGGCGATGGTGTGGGGCTCGCAGCCGTGGATCAAGCAGCTGCCCTGGGCCAACGCAGCGTACAAATACAACTTCAAGCAGGGTGAAAGCGGCAAACTGGTGCTGGAGTTCTTCGTTACGCCGTTTGACTACGCACCGCCCGATCGTTCGCGCGCGGTACAGACGAAACTGGAAGAGGACAAAGTGATCGGCTTGTCATGGGCAATTCTTGACTACGATGACGAGAAAGCGGAGACCTATGCCGGGTTCTGGAACCTTTCGCACAAGACGACGATGTATGGGGATGCGTCGGATCTGGTAGCGTTCCGCTTAATGCCGATTGAGAAGAGCCTCCGCAAGTCGGTCGAGGCCGATTGGTCTTTTCAGGTGGTGAGACAGGAGGATCGCGTCGTTGCGTTCCGTGATCGTTCCTATGGTAACATCACCTCGTGGCACTGGGATTTTGGTGACGGAACAGAATCGACGGAACGCCACCCGACTCACCGATACGAAAAGCCGGGCGAATTTATCGTGACGCTCAGAGTCGAAGGGCCGGAAGGGAAAGCGCGTCGGACGAAAATCTGGGACGTTACGTTGCCTTAAACGGCAGAGGCGTCATTTTTTCACATATTCAGCGTAGACAGTCAGCTTGTAATAGGTCAGCGCTTCGGCGATGCTTTCTTGAAATTGCGGTGAAAATCGGGCAACTAAGGCGAGCGTTAACTTTGAAAGAGACGACCGTATGTGTCACATGGCCACATTCAAAACTGTGAGATTTGTCGCCGCGCTGATACTGATCTTCGCAGCCCTGATGGCAATACGATGCACCGTGATGGCTGACGAGTTGAAGGTCGGGATCGATAAGCGAGTGGCGTGGACAACTTCGCGAATCACTGGTTCGCCGGAACCGCCGCTGCCGTATGTCACTGAACGCGCCTTTCCTTCTCTCACGTTCAACCAGTGTCTCGACATTACCACGGCACCCGGAAGCGATCGCCTGTTTGTCGTCGAGCAGTCGGGAAAAATCTTCTCATTTCCGAACAAACCGGACGTGGCAGAGGCAGACTTGGTCGTGGACTTCGCCAAAGAGAAACCGGGAGTGAAGCAAGTCTACTCGCTTATCTTTCACCCCAACTTCGAACAAAATCGGTACTGCTACGTATGCTACATCGAGGCGGCGGATCTCGTAGAAGGAACTCATGTTTCGAGGTTTCGCATGTCGGATACCAACCCGCCGACGATCGATGTAATCAGCGAAACACCGCTGATTACTTGGCGGTCGGGCGGACACAACGGCTGCTGTCTGAAATTTGGGCCGGATGGTTATCTGTATATTTCGACGGGCGACGCAGGTCCGGCAAATCCTCCAGACATTTTGCGAACCGGTCAGGATATCGGCGACTTGCTGTCGTCGATTCTCCGGATCGACGTGGACCGCGCCGACGATGGAAAGAACTACCACATTCCGGCTGATAATCCATTTGTCGGCGTCGAAAGGGCGCGTGGGGAAGTCTGGGCTTATGGACTGCGCAATCCTTGGCGAATGAGCTTCGATCGGAAGACCGGCGACCTGTGGGTCGGTGATGTTGGCTGGGAATTATGGGAAATGCTCTACCGCATCGAGCGCGGTGGCAATTACGGCTGGGCTGTGATGGAAGGCCGAGCATCGACCAACCCGGAATGGCCGCGCGGGCCGACGCCGTTTCTTCCTCCAACGATCGACCATCGGCACTCAGAGTCCTCGTCGA
>CANJQC010000004.1 GCA_947476295.1 Planctomycetaceae bacterium
CTGCGGCGTGACAAGCTCGCGTTGAATGGCCTGACAGCCCGCGATGTGAATCAGGTGATTGAAACAGCACTTAACGGTGTGGTTGTGTCCGAAGTGCTGGATGGGCAGAGAACTTTTGACCTTGTTGTTCGATTTGATAAGCAGGATCGAGAAAATCTCGACGTGCTGCGACGTCTGTCGATCGAGCTGCCGGAAGGAGGTTCGATCCCATTGGAATCCGTCGCCCGCATTTACGAAGCCGGTGGCCCCAACACCATCAACCGCGAGAATGTGCGCCGTCGAATCGTGCTGCAGGCCAACGTTTCAGGCCGAGGAGTGGTCGATGTTGTCAATGATATCCAAAAGAGGCTGGCTCCGATCAGAGCCACACTGCCGCCTGGGTATGAAGTCCAATACGGCGGTCAGTTTCAAAGCCAGAAAGAGGCCAGCCGGATTTTGGGCGTGCTGTTCCTTGTCTCACTGGTGGGCGTGTTCCTGACGCTGTTCGTGATGTTCCGTTCTGTCAATTTAAGTCTGCAGGTCATGGCGGCATTGCCCATGGCATTCATCGGCAGCGTGGCCGCTCTGGTAATAACAGGTCAGACATTGACAATTGCCGCCATGGTCGGTTTCATTTCACTGGCTGGTATTGCGTCACGTAACGGAATTTTGCTGCTCAACCATTATCTGCATCTCGTGAAATACGAAGGCGAAACATGGTCGCATGCCATGATCATCCGTGCCGGGCTTGAGCGACTTGCTCCCGTGCTGATGACAGCTTTGACCGCCGGAATCGGTCTGGTTCCGTTGGTTCTGGCCGCTGGCGAACCAGGTAAGGAAATCCTGTATCCTGTCGCGACTGTGATACTGGGTGGTGTCATAAGTTCGACACTTCTGGACTTCTTCGTCCATCCGGCGTTGTTCTGGTTGTTTGGTCTGAAGGCTGCTCAACGGGTAGTTACCGAAGCACATTCCGAGGTTGCACTGGTTGAACCGCATGAAGAGAAACACGATCACTGAAGGCATTGTCCCCATGCGGATCTCATCACACTCAACTGACGACTCCTCGGAAGATCCGGTGAGCTGCACGGATTCGTGAATCATGGACTGATTATCCGACGAACGAATCGCTCGTTGCCTGCGCGACATCACGAGTCTATCGGCAGCGGGTTGATCGATAGCACGATGCTGTGATCAGTTCGGTTTGCTGGCATTCACTCCAGCTCAAATCCCTGACTCAGAAACTTCAGCGTTCGACTGTTTTCCGTAACGGTGCGAACCACGTTCTCAGGAGTCCCTGATGGGATCTCTGTAAACCGCGGCGAGAAATCGTGGCGATTGGCGGGCGAAAAGTGCAGCGCCCTGCCTATCGGAATGACTCGCTGGAGCGTGGCTGGCAGCTCACTGCGAGGGGTCTGTTCATTGCTTCGACTTTGCACCGCTCCCGCTTGAGTGAGTCGTCTGTTTTCGTCGCTTCGCATCACGAAGTCGGTAGCTCTGGCCGGAGGCTTCAAGGATGTGGCAGCGGTGGGTCAGACGGTCGAGTGTCGCTCCCGTTCGTCGTTCACTGCTCATCACCTCCGTCCAGTTTTCAAAGGGCAGATTTGTCGTGACGATCAGGCTCTGACATTCGTAGGCCGAACTGATCACGTCGAACAGCAATTCAGACCCGATCTTGCTGGCTGGCACGTACCCAAGTCCATCACGATTTTCAGACACGTGATGCTGGCTCGCAGCCCAACTTTCATCGCGAGGTTGAATACGTCCGACGTTCGAGACGACCGTGTGACTTCTCACACGTGATCAGTCGTCGCAACCCTTCGGCGTTGAAGTCTGTTTCAGCGAACTCCACGAACTTGTCGAGCAGATACTTATACAGATTCCGCTGATTTGCTTTCACACTGAGAATGAAATCTGCTTCCGCATCAATGATGGTCTGAGCCGTCTCAGTCTGACAGTGGATCGCATCCAATGTGACAATCGCGCCAGCCAGATCCAGTAGTTTTAACAGGACCGGGACAGCAGGGATCTCGTTTGACGTGGCATCGACGGACATCTGCCTCAGCACGGTGCGTGTTCCCACCGCAAACGCCGTTATCGTATGAACGGCGGACTTGCCGGACGCCTTGTCGAAAGAACCTCGCAGCGTCTTTCCATCGATGGCGACTCCCTTGTTGCGAAGGCTTCCAGCAAACTCGTCAGTCCATCCATGCATGGCCGAAAGAAACTTTCCCGTGTCGAGTTTCGCAAAAACTCGGCCAAACGTATCGTGACTGGGTATGCCGTTTTCCATCGGAATGTACTTTTCAAACCAGTCGTATCTGGCATCCACAAACCGCTCCACATCTGCCCATCCATTCGGCCCCCACGTCGTGGTTAATGCCATAAAGATCATCTCATGGAGATCATGCGTCGGTCCTCGATAAACTCGAGGGGCTGTAACTTTTTCAAAGTGTTTGTAAACAATACCAGCAGGCCCCGTGTGCATCGCGTCGCTCCTTCGTCGAAACTCAACTGTACAAAAATCGACTATTGACGAAGTGAACTTCCTTGCAATGATTGGACCAAACACACTGGCGACATGCGATTGCCCTGACGGCCCCCCTGTACTCATACCGCTCATCGACGGGCTACCGCTACCTCACATGAAAATTATTGATCTCAGCTTACCACTGGAAGACTCACCAAGCGAACCGCTACGGGTGACAGTCGAACATCAGTCGCATTCTGACACAGCGGCGGTGATGGCGGGTTACTTCGGGGCGACGGTGGACGACCTTCCGGAAAAGCTGGGCTGGGCCAATGAATTGATCACGGCGTGTTCACATAATGGAACGCATGTGGATGCTCCTTACCACTACTTTCCGACATGCGCGGGTAAGCCAGCACGGACGATCGACGAATTGCCCTTGGAATGGTTTTTTTCGGATGGTGTGGTCCTTGATTTTTCCAGTAAGCAAAACGGCGCATTGATTGAGCCGCAGGATATCGAGCAAGAGCTCGTGCGAATCAACTATCAATTGAAGCCATTTGATATTGTGATGATCCGTACCGATGCGGATCGTTTTTGGGGATCTGTCGAATATTTTCACGCAGGCGCGGGTGTCAGTGCTGCGGCAACGCGCTGGTTGATCGATGCCGGGATCAGGGTGATGGGTATTGATGCATGGGGCTGGGATCAACCGTTCTGGGCGATGAAGGAACGATTTCTGGCCACTAAAGACCCCTCTGTCATCTGGGAGGCGCATCGAGTTGGCCGAGATTTAGAGTATTGTCAGATCGAAAAGCTGGCAAAACTGTCGATGCTCCCTCGCCCGTTTGGATTCAAGGTCAGCTGTTTCCCTGTCAAGTTGAAGGGCGGCAGTGCGGGGTGGAGTCGCGTCGTGGCTCTCTTCGATACTTAACTGTGCGTGAGCCGAGAATTACATCGCCCTGTTCGAACATTCTGGATTGCCTCGGCCATTGAAACGGCAGGACGATTGCAACACTCAACTCTGATCGCAATGAAGTTCAGGGCGATCCTGGCAGAAACTGTGGTCTTCGGGCTGGTTGGCAAATGCGCAGCCTAGCAGTCGGGGTGAGAGTGCAGTCGTTCCGAGTATTCCCAATCTCCTGTGGGCGTTTTCCAGTGGCGGCCAACTCAACGATTGCCCGAACGCAGATTGCTTTTTTGCTCTCGACAACGAGCGGTCTGGAAATGGCCCGGGCTCCCTACTCCGCCATGCGGACTCTGGAACCGGTCCTCGCCACAAAACATCTCATGACGCTCTATCAGAACCCCCGCAATCTCGACACAAGATGAGTAGAACACTATTTCCATAGTACTTGCGTCATCAAAAAAGGCCAAACGTTTTTCGCGGTATCACGAAAAGAGTTCCTTTCGATGAGGAGCGTGGGCTAATCTGCCGTGACAGTCCCAAATACATTATCGTCACTAGTAGAGGCTTTGTTCCCCACGATCTTCCGAATCGTCCGCTTATCGGCGGTGACAGTCCCGGACGTGTAAACCCCGCCACCGATGCCCTGGCCATGCTGGCCACCAACCGCCCAGTTGTCGGAGATGGTTGACTCGCGAAGGTCCATCCAGCAGGACGAGGCATTGTGCAGCGCACCGCCAAGAGCGACACCCGCAATTTCACTCCCCGGACTTCCACCAGAAGCGATATTTCCCAAGAAGTGGCAGCGTCTTATCTCTACCTGTTTCACGAGGCTCGAGCCCGTGCCCGCCGCGAGGACCGCGCCACCGTATGCGCTACCTCCAATGATATCACCACTGCCACCCTCCGCTTCATTTTCAAGCAGGGTGCTCGATGCCGTGACCAGCGTCGAATTGAAGTTATAGATCGCTCCCCCGCCGGCATCCGCACCAGACTGTCCGGCTCCACCAATCGCGCCAATGGAGAGATTGGCGATGAAGAGACAATTCTCGATCATCGTCAGGCTCCCCGAACCATCCACGGTTCCGGGTCGAGTGGCGATTGCGCCACCAAATGCCTTCTCACCGGAGTCGGTCCCACGGGCGGTATTTTCGTCAAATGTGCAGTCGATGACAGTCAACTCACTGCCTCCAAAATTGCCGATTCCGCCTCCATAACTCGTACCACCCGATATGGCCAAGTTATCTGTAAACATACAGTCTTCAATGATCGCCACCGATTCGGTAACGTTGCCGATAGCGCCACCAAAAGCGTAACGTTTCCCGCCAAAGGCAACGTTGTCGATGAACTGGCAGTTGATCGCGGTGAGCATTGCAAAACCCGTGTTGACGATGGCGCCGCCGCCCACAACGTCTGAGCTGACGTTATCGATCGTCACATTGTTGCACATTGTTACTCGGCAGAGATTTAGTTTTCCGCCGTCGTTCAGGATGGCACCGCCGCGTGTGACGAGTATGGAAATACTCTCCTGAACAATATTACGGCCATCAGCGATGGTGAGGTCCTTGATAGACACATCGACTTCAGGTCGAATCATAAAGATTCGGCTGGCATTGCTACCGCTCACCGTGAGCTGAGTCTCGCCGAGTCCAGCAATCGTCAGCGGGCCCGAAATCTCTAATTGACCGCTGGTAAGCTTGATTTTGCCCTTGAGATTTTCCCGGAAGCGAATCACATCTGCCCCCGATGTTTCATTGGCACTGGCCACTGCGGCCCGCAGTGAGCCGGCCCCTGCATCCCTGAGGTTCGTCACGATGATGATGCTCGCCGATGCGCTGGGTGCAAGGCATATGATGCAGATAAGAGCGGCGAGCAGGCTGGACGGATTCGTTGGCATGTTGTCTTCCTAGTACCGAAATAACGAAAAATCAAGAGTGGATGAGGATTTTGAGAACCATGGGTGTGGCTGATCATCCACGAGTTCCCATTGGGGGTTTCTCACAATGACTGGGGAAACCTTCGAGCACGGAAGTCACTGGTGATTCACCGGTTAATGAGGCATTTGGAATCATGACTCGACCCCGGAGAGTCTGACAAGCTGACCTTCAGTTTTCGCGATAAGAAAGGCGGGCTGTCTTTGAGGATTTGCGAAACCCTTGAAGAAGACGATCACTTGCTGCCGATGGCGTAGAGCGTTTTGCTCGATCGGATAAACAGCGTGCCGTCAGCCAATGCAGGTGTTGACCAAAATCGAACATTATCAACGGCAGGCAAAACATTTTTTGCGACCAAGTCGAGCGTTCGACTCGGTTGCAAAAGGAAAGTCTGGCCACTGGCGTGGTGACGAAAAATTATCAGAAATTATCATGGGGCCAGCCATATATTGGCAGCTGTTGCGGCAGTTTGTAGAATCTGGTGGCTCCAGTCAATGGTGGGACGATTAGTGTTTCATCAGTTTCGTTCTTTGGAGCTTAGACCATGGCACGTACAAATCGAGGGGATGTGTTGGCGGCGGGCGAGATTCAGGTGGTGCATTGCATCAATCGATGCGTGCGGCGGGCCTATCTCTGCGGACAAGATCCGGTCACCGGGACTGAGTTATGAACATCGGCGGGAACTCATCCGTGAGCGGCTGGAATTTCTGGCGGGAATCATGGGGATTGAAGTTCTTGGCTATTCGGTCATGAGTGACCATTTCCACTGTATTTTACGCAGTCGATATGATGTGGTGCAGACATGGTCGGATCAGGACGTGGCTCGGAAGTGGTGGCTGTTGTGTCCGGCTCGCAAGACGAAAGAAGGCCTTCCCGCCGATCCCACGGAGTTTGAATTGAACTCGATTCGCAGCGATACAAGAGGCCTGAAGGAAAAGCGTGTCCGGCTGTCGAGCATTTCATGGTTCATGCGGTTCCTGTCAGAGCGCGTTGCAAAAGTCGCGAATAAACAAGACCAGTGCTCCGAGCGCTTTTGGGAGGGTCGATTTCGCGGACAAATTTTGCTGGATAGTGCCGCGATTCTGGCCTGTCTGCAGTACGTAGATTTGAATCCCGTGCGGGCGAATATCGCCACGAGTCCTGAGTCCAGTGATTTCACAAGTGCTTCAGTTTGAGCGTCTTGGGATCTCGACAGAGATGTGGGTTCACTGCGTGATGAGTTTCCGGAAATGGTTCCGCTCGAACGTTGGTCGTCCGAAGTCGATGGAGGCCGCCGCCGAAACCCGCGGCCACAACCGAGCCATCAGCATCAACTCCGCCCGCCGAGCATTCACCTAGACCCGTGTTCGAGCCAGCTCCCCAAAGCTGACTCCTTTACGCAGACGTAGATGTTAAGATGGATGGCCACGTGACGTGCCATTGATTTGTCCGGTGAGACGCAGGCCACGCTCGACATGTACGGGCCCGAAGTTTCGAAACCCGGCACATTCGCCGCCAGTGCGCTGCTGGCGCGCCGCATGGTTGAACGCGGTGTGCGAGCCGTACAGATCCTGCATCGAGGCTGGGATCAGCATGGATCGCTGCCGAGCGAAATTCGGCATCAATGCTACGACACAGACCAGCCCTGTGCAGCGTTGCTTCAGGACCTGAAACAGCGAGGTCTGTTGCAGGATACGCTTGTGGTCTGGGGCGGAGAATTTGGCCGCACGGTATATTCACAGGGCACTTTAATGGCCACAAATTATGGCCGCGACCACCATCCTCGCTGCTTCAGTATGTGGCTGGCCGGCGGCGGTGTGAAAGGCGGCACAATGTACGGTGAGACTGATGATTTCAGTTACAACATCATTGACAAGCCATGTCATGTGAATGACCTGAATGCAACTCTTCTGCATTGCCTTGGCATCGACCATGAACGTTTTTCATACCGATTTCAGGGGCTGTGTCAGCGCCTGACCGGCGTGGAACCGCAACATGTGATGCAGGAGATTCTGGCATGAATACCAGACAAGCCGCGATCAATGTGTACTCAAAAGTTGCCAAAGTTTCTCGCTGTCAAATTCCCATTCCGGAAAGCCCGTCGGTCAGCCGTTCCACTAGGCCACCGATGATCGGGTGACGTACTTCGAATTCGATGATTGATTCCTTCATCCGCTGGGAAAGCGTTTCGGTCGCAGCGGCACCTGTCGAAGCGGCTGCATTCGTCTGCGCAGCCGACGCCAGAGTTTGCTGAATCTCATCCGTCAGCGACTGCAGCGACTTTCGATGATCGGGATGAATTGATTCGGCACTTGCGAGTTCCTCCTGCAATGACTTGAGGATACTGAGCATTTCTTCCGGGTTCATCTTGCCACTCCTTAAACCGAACGACGTCGCTGCCTCCGGACGATCAGGAGACAATGGACGATTAGCCTGATATTGTACTAGGATCTGACGAATGACGCTTGTAACTTCATGGATTTGTTGAGGCCATAATGATCGCTCTGCCTGTTTCCACCGGCGCTGTGTTGCCGTCTGTGGGATTCGGATTCTGGAAAGTTGAAAAAAACAGCTCTGCTGAGGTGGCTCAACAGGCCATCGCTGCCGGATACCGTCATCTGGATTGTGCGTGCGATTACGGCAATGAAGTCGAAGTCGGAATTGGGATCGCTCGCGCGATTGACGCTGGCCTTTGCCAGCGTGACGACCTGTGGGTGACGTCGAAACTCTGGAACACCTATCACTCGGCAGAACATGTGAGAATGGCCTGTGAAAAATCTTTGAAAGATCTCGGGCTGCAGCAACTGGATCTGTACCTGATCCACTTTCCGATCGCGCAGAAATATGTTCCGATTGATGTGCGTTATCCCCCCGGATGGTTCTTTGATCCTGCTGCGGCAATGCCCTGCATGCAGGAAGTTCGAGTACCGATCAGCCAAACATGGGCGGCAATGGAGAAGCTTGTTGATGACGGTCTGGTGAAACACATCGGCATCTGCAATTTTGGAACCAGTTTGCTGCGTGACCTGTTGTCGTATGCTCGGATTCGCCCGACGGTATTGCAGGTCGAATCGCATCCGTTCCTGGTACAGGCAAAACTATTGCGATACTGCCAACAGGAAAACATTGCCTTCACCGCATTTTCACCACTCGGAGCAGCAAGTTACTACAGTCTTGGCATGGCAAGTCCGTCCGAATCATTACTCGATCATCCCATCGTGCAGTGCATCGCATTGGAGAAACACCGATCAGCCGCGCAGGTCTTGTTGCGATGGGGCGTTCAGCGCGGTACGTCCGTGATCCCCAAGACCTCCGACGTCGCGAGGATGAAAGAGAATCTTCAGCTTTTCGATTTTGAGCTCACGGAAGTCGAAATGCAGTCAATCGCTGGCTTGGATCGCCATCGTCGATTCAACGATCCCGGTGTCTTCTGCGAGTCTGCCTTTAACACGTTTTGTCCGATTTATGAATGAACCAAAACCACAACCTGAACAAAACCCCTATGAGGCAACTCAAGTTGCAGAGATGGCAACATCTGTGACGGATCGCCAAAAACCTGGCACCGTTGCCGTGGCGTTTTCAGTCGTACTGGGGCTCGCGGTGGCGGTCATCGCATTCGGAGTAAGCTTTTTTGCCACCTGCGTAGGCCTGGATGGTATTGGAGCAGTGGATGTGGACAGTGCATCTGGAACCGCCTTCCTATTGCTCGTTGCGGGTCTTACAGCCGTCGCGGCCTTCGCTCTTACAGTTTGGGGATTGCTCAAGATCATGCGTGCGATGAAGAGTTGACAATTCGCGAATGTTTCACAGCGCATGGTGCGCGTATCATTGTACCCCGACACTCTGTGGCGGGGATTCCCGCCACGGAGTGTCGAGGCACATTGGATTGCGGGCGAAGCCTGCTTCAGGCGTTGATATTGAGGAAACCTGGACATGACAACTTACCGCGACTACACGTTTCTGGGCACAACACAAAGCCTGTGTCCGGATTGTCTGGCTCTTGTGTCGGCGAAGGTGATTTCACGGAATGGGCGAATTTATTTTCGAAAGACATGTTTGGTACATGGTGTCCGGGAGGATTTTGTTTGCAGCGATGCGAAGTGGTTTGATCGAACAGATTACAGCCTGCCCGGCAAAGTTCCACTATCGTTCGGTATTGAACCGGATCGAGGCTGTCCGTACGACTGCGGGCTCTGCACCGAACACGAACAGCATACCTGCATCGGATTGCTGGAGATTAACTCTGCCTGCAATCTGGAATGCCCGATGTGCTTTGCCGTGAGCGGCCCCGGTGGAACTCACCTGTCGCTGGAAGATTGCAAAGCTGCGATTGACCGCCTCGTCGAAGTCGAGGGCCAGCCGGAAATCCTGCAACTTTCCGGTGGCGAACCCACGATTCATCCGGACTTCGAAGAGATTCATCGATACGCCTGCGATCAACCGATCGATATCGTGATGATCAATACGAATGGCATTCGTCTGGCTCGCGATCGAGCGTTTCTGGAAAGTGTCGCCGAACGGAAACACCGAACCGAAATCTATCTGCAGTTCGATACGTTTGAAGATGCGGGCTACAGGACGCTGCGAGGTGCCTCGCTGCTGGAAACGAAGCTGAAGGCCATCGAACAGCTTGGTGAAGTCGGGCTGAATACGATTCTGGTGTGTACAGTGCAGCTAGGTGTCAACGATCACGAAATCGGACGGCTCGTGGAATTTGGAATTGAACGCCCCTGGATCACGGGCGTCAGTTTTCAGCCCGCGACATATTCCGGCCGCTTCGTGCTGCCGGAGACGCTGGAAAAACGTATCACGTTTCCTGATGTGATCAAAGCTGTAGTGGAGCAATCGACACAGTGGCAGGAAACCGACTTCGCTCCGCTGCCGTGTGCTCATCCGAACGGACATACGCTGTCGTATGCATATCGATCCGGCAGTCGAGTCACACCGCTGGCACGTTTTGTGGATCTCGAGAAGCATCTGGATCTGCTGTCGGGCCGGATCACGTTCAATCGCGAACGAGCACGAGAACTGATCGGTCAGTATCTGTCTCGCCAGGCCTGTGGTGGCGGGGGCGGGGATTGTGGTTGCGGTGAAGTGTCCCAGGGAATTTCTCTGAGTCCGCGCAACGGGCAAGCGGGATCTGCATCGTCGCTTGAGGTGCTGAGCCCGACTTCGTCAGGTCTGCCATCAGATCTATCGTCGGAAGTCATGTCAGACGCAGTGCAGTTCTTCACTCGTGCTTTGACGGAAAGCCTGAATCCGCGCGACATGTTCCGCATCACGACGACGTCGTTTATGGATGCTTACAATTTCGATGTGCGACAACTGATGAAGGAATGTGTTCACTTTGTGCTGCCGAGCGGGCATCTTGTGCCATTCTCAGCGTACAACGTGCTGTATCGCAACGGCCATGTGCAACTGCCACCGTTGATTCAAAAATCGGGGGCGAGGCAACGTGCCGTGTCTGAAATGTAGCCATCACGCTCCGCCGTGATGAGCCTGGGCCAATTGACGTACATCAACCAAAAAACGTCGCTAAGATCATTCCCTTCGCAATGCGATGTCCCTACCCCAATCGTTTTTTAGTTTCACATCCGGAAAAATCACCGATGGAGATTTCATGCGAAGCTGTTCATGCGAAGCGACTTCGCGGCGACTCATTTGTGCTGTTGGATTGTCGCGAGCAGGACGAATGGGACTATTGCCACATTGACGGAGCGATGCTGATTCCGATGAGCGACCTGCAATCGCGAGCGGCGGAACTGGAGTCGTTTCGAGCCTCACAAATCATCGTCTACTGCCATCACGGCGTGCGCAGTCTGCGCGTCGCAATGTGGCTGCAACAACAGGGTTTCAACCACACAGCCAGCATGTCTGGTGGAATCGAAGAATGGTCACTGAATGTTGATTCAGACGTACCGCGATACTAACAACAAACGGTCTACACACGAGCCTTTTCAAGCTCACCAAGTTCGCGAAGTGCGGTATCTCGTTTCTGAATTGCCGAATCTGTGGCCGAAATTGAATTGTGATCCAGCAGACGTGAACCAGCGATGGCGGTTTGAACAATCTGATCAGGCTTCCGCGATCCGACGATGGCGGATGTCAGCTCAGGGCGACGCAGTACCCAGGCGATGCTGAGTTCCGGCAGCGTCCAGCCGAGTCCAGCCGCGATGCGACCGAGTGCTTCGACGAAAGTCAGATTGATTTCCAGTTGCGGGGACTGAAATCGAGGGTCTCGACTGCGATGATCTTTTGCGGACAGTCCGGCCGCTCGAGCCGCCGAGAACGCGCCTGTGAGCAACCCTTTTCCCATTGGGCTGTAGCAGATGACGCCAACGTTTTGTGCGCCGCAGAACGGCAGAATCTCGGCCTCCACTTCGCGCGCAATCATACTATATGGTGGCTGCAGTGATACAGTCGGATGAATCGCCTGCACACGCTGCATTTGACTCACAGAAAAATTTGACACGCCAATGTGGCGCACCTTGCCCGCCGCTTTGAGATCCACCAGTGTCTGCCAGCCTTCTTCGATTTCTTCATCGGGTTCCGGCCAGTGCAGTTGGTACAAGTCGATGCAGTCCGTCTGCAGCCGCTTCAAACTGGCATCACATTCGGCAATGACGCTGTCACGAAGAAGGCATTTACCGATTTCCCCATTTCCCATCGCAACACGGCCGCACTTGGTGGCGATAAGAGGACGATCGGCGGCAGGAATTTGCTGCAATGCTTTGGCGACCAGAACTTCACTGCGGCCTTCGCCGTAGATCGCGGCGGTGTCGATCCAGTTAATGCCCAATTCCACTGCACGAACGATCGTGTCGATAGCTTCGTGTTCATCCTGATCGCCCCAGCCGAATTTCCAGTCACCACCACCAATGGCCCATGTACCGAGACCAATGACGCTGAGTTGCATTCCACTGGAACCGAGTGTTCGAAATTGCATGAAAATTCACCTTTCAGGGGCTTGCGCAATAAGTCTCTTCTGACTCACTCGACTGTTTATACACTTCGCGCGGCCAGTATTGAAGGATTCTTCGCTAGTGTGGGGCTGTACTTTACTGCCGCTCGCCTTATAGCAGGCTAATCGAGCGGTCGTCATCCACGAAGTCAGGCTGTTCAATGTCCTCGCCTCGTGAATCTTGTACAAATCTAGACAAAGACCAGACAACAGTGGACCACTATGGCGCTCTTTTCGGAACGAACACAGCATATCGCAGCAGTTCCTCGCCTGCGGCAGTCTCCCCGAAACGATTTGATCTAAAAATGAATCTCCCTCAAATCCCTGCATGGCTGGAACTGCCGCTGCTCAAGCGTGAACTCATTGAGAACTCCCACAAGAAGCGAACGTATGTACTTCGCGTTCTGGTCGCGTTGATCTTCATGCTCGTTATGCTGATGTTCTACAGCGAACAGGTTGCCCGGCACACGAACGTGCTGCAGATCATGGGACAGGGGCGTGTACTGGCAATCATTCTACTCGTTTCAAATCTGGTGGCAGTCTACGTCTTGTTGCCGGCGATGGCGTGTTCGGCCATTTCATCGGAGCGGGAAAGGCAAACACTGTCGCTGATTCTGATCACGCGGATCACACCCGGTGGACTGATCGCGGAAAAATTTCTCTCGCGACTGGTTCCGATGATTGCTCTGATGCTGATCACCTGCCCGATGCTGAGTATGGCGTATCTGCTGGGTGGTCTGAGACTTGAATCTGTTTTCGCGGCATTACTGGGTTTGTTCACTGCCGCCGTGCAGGTCAACAGCGCAGCGATTATGTGTTCGGCTCTGTTTCGAACGGCATTGGAAGCGTTTTGGGCGACCTATCTGATATTGGCCGTTATGGGTCTGGGACCATTGTTCATGAACGAGCTTGGACTGCTGCCGGATGTGAATTGGATTCCGACGATTGGTAACGACGCGCTCGCGGGGACGTTTGTGCTGTTCCTGGTGATGTCGGTCGGTGCCATCGATGGATTTGCCAGTACCAGAGATGTGATGTTCACGGTCATTCCACCGCTTACGGTTGCTGCAATCATGCTGGTGATCAGCCGCTTTGCAATCGCGCATGGCCAGCAGGACGCGCCGCTCAGCTTTCAGACGTTCGCAAAGTTCGGGCGACGATCAGCATCATTCGTGTTTCGAGTCGTCACGTTCCCGGTGCGACGATTGTTCCGACTGATTCTCGGAACGGCATTTGAGGAGAGTCGTACTTTATCAGACGACGCGAGACCACCTCGTGCGTTTCCAGCACTTCTGCCCGTCGCATGGCGTGAGCAGCAGATTTCCGCGCTTTCAGGTTGGCGGCTGCACACCACGCTGTTCTGCGGAGTCATGTTATTCGAATGGGTTTGGCTGATTTCAGAGAGCCACAACCATGAAGACATCTGTGTGATCGTCGATATTGGATTATTCATTGTGAGTCTGTTGATGGTGATCGGTGTCACTTGCCGCACATTTGCATCGGAACGAGAACGTCAGACGCTGGATCTGTTACTCACAACGCCGATGACAAACCGCGAATTGCTGAATGAGAAACTTTCTGCGGCAAATCGCACGGCCATGTTTTTGCTGGTACCGATCTTCTTCACAGCCTTCACGCATCTAATGTTTGGGACGATCCGGGTGTCTGATTTATACAGTTCTGCTGCCAACAACTATCCCCCCGGTTACCCCAATCGTGTAGTATCTATCTTCGAAATTGCCTGGTGGCATGCGGCACTTCGGTATGTCTTCGGCCTGTTCACGCACGCTGTCCTGTACATGATTCTTGTGAAATGGATCGCCGTCTATTTCAGCTTGTGTTTCAACTCACAAATGAAGGCCATGCTTGGCACAATCCTGAGCATCTTTGGGCTTTGCATTGTTCCGGCCATGTTGTTCCTTCTGCCGCTGCTTTTGCTGGGGACTGACCCTGACCGGGCAGACCTTCCCATTTGGTATCTCACATCCCCCGCGATTATTTTTGGTTTGAATGAGTTCAATGGGTTTTACGACATGTATCGCGGCACCTGGTGGCCCAGATCCGAATACTTCACACTACTGGCCAATCTTGCGATCTACGGCGCACTGACGCTGCTGGTGCGGAACCTTGTTATTTGGAGACTGCCTGCTCTGCTGAATCGCCGGGATTCGCATGACTCAGATTGATTCAATCCACGTCCGTCAATCGCTTCACCAGAATCGTCGCATAGCTTCCGCGTGGGAGATCGAACGACAATATCAGTTTCCTGCGGCGGTCGTGAAGGTCGTCGTCCTCAACCGAACACACCAGACCGACTGGGCGAACGAGGACGCGACGTTGCCCCTTGGAAAAGAAGCTGTCTCGAGGATACTTGACGCGCAGTTCCCGTAACTCAATCTTTTCTTCCAGCAATACTGCATCGAGCAGATCACCCGGCACGCCTTCCGGACGTTCACTTCTGGCACACGGAAGCTGCAGTTCCGCCGCATTGAGCGTCGCCGCTGCATCAGCGGTCAACGTCAGCGGAAATACACATCGTCCACTCAATAGGTCGAATGTTGCCAATGATGCCGAGTCGCTATGCGCTTCAATAAATCGCGTCAGCCAGCGATTCCACAACGCGGACTGATATGCCGACAGATACAACCCCCGCAGATCGACGCTGATCCGCGCCAGGGCACCTCGAAAATCCGGAACACGTCCGATTTTTACATTGTCCGACAGATACGTCACGATGCTGCCGCGAACCGAACGATCGAGACGCTGTTGACATTCAGGCCACTGCCCCCATAAGTCTCGCAGCAGTTTTTTCTGCTGTTTTTCCGATGATGAATCGTTGAGATGCGGATCGGCCAGCGCCAGCCACAGGGCACTTTCCCAGTTGCTCAGGCACCATGCCCGTGCGATCCAGTCGCCGGAAACTCCCAGTGACCCGAAGCGCTGATCATCAAAGTAGTTAGGCAATCCCGTGTCTTGCACCTGTGACACAGCTGCCTGCGCTTTTTCCAACTCGGCATCCTGCATGTCGCGCAGGACAAGGCGAAATCTGTTGGCGTGAATCTCTGCCGGAGTAAACGGAGCATTGATTTGACCCAGATATTCCAATTCGAACGCATTCTGTCGAAGCGATTTTTGTGGACCATTGTGAATGGTCAGATACTGGATCGTCACGGCGTGACGATCCTTCAGGCCACCGTAACTGATTCGCTTGCGCTGCACTTTCCAGCGATCGACGATCGCATTGATCGCCTCGGGAGTCCCTATTGACGTCTTGGTCAATCGATACAGGGCAAACGGGCCGGTGCCGACAACGACGTCCGTCAGTTCTTCGACCTGAAAGTCATCAGGCAGTCTTCGCAGTTTCACGCGTAGGGATTTCCTGTAGCTGGACGTTCATGTCCGAGTCCTCGCCAGAAAGCATCCCGCTCGCGCAAGACTCCTGAGGCGCTCAAAATTTTAGTTCATGCGGTCCCCACTGATAGTAACCCGCAGAGTCAACCCTCATCGTACCACACAAGTCGGATTCTGTTAGTCTGAAAAAATCGGCAATCAGCATGGGGCATTTGCGTGATGCCGGATCGACAGGTGATACCAGATTACCTTCAATCGTTTACCTTACCGGGCCACTCACGATATGCTGGCGGACTTCAATCCTAGGCTGAGAGCACCCACCGTTTCAACGAAGCCAAGTATTCCAATGGTTTTCCTCTGGCAAAATCAAAGTCAAAATACGTAACCCGGCGTCGTGGGATTCCTAGAAAGTGAAATTTGCTGCTGTTGAAGGTCAGTTAAATAATGGAGACTGGAGTCCTTGCTTGGGAATTCAGGATGAAGTGAAACGTCCAGAGCCGCAAGTGTAAGATTGTTTTGTGAGCCCTGCATTGACAATTTGGCGTGGTGATTGGTCGGAGGGATGCTCCAGGCTTCTTCGTCTTCGTCTTCGTATCGTCACAGCCGTTGTCTTTTTCTGTGGTCTCAGTGTCGCATCGCAGTCTGCTTCAGCCTCTTGCGGAGACTACCTGCTTCGGCATGGCAAATCAGTCAGCAACTATGCGGTCCCTATGATCCCGGTGACTGAATTCTGGGGATTTGAAGTCAGAAAGCCATCCACTTGAATTACCTATCCGCCATTGCAGTGGGCCGGATTGTTCGAACGGTCCGCTGCCACTGGCTCCCGTTCCTGCCACTCCTTCAAGCCTGCCGCGAGGAATCGATCCTGCGGCAATCTTGGAAAAGTTTGTCCAGTCCTGTACAACTCGGGGTGCGTTTGAAATTCCCGAGTCTGAACGAGGTGCGTGCTGCGAACCCTCGTCTATCTTCCGTCCGCCGACCGTATAGCCTTCGCTCGCGTTGCGACGGGAATGCCGCGCATTGACTTTTCCGGGTTTGCCTTGTGATTCCGGGCTGATGACTCACTGCATGTTGCGCAGTGCTAATTCTTGCTTGCCACAAACGCTAAGCTCTTGGCAGACGAATCACCGATTCGCGGTGGAACGAAATACAACGCACCAATCTCCATTGGGATCGTATTTCACTGCCGCTGGCGGTCGTGGGTGCTGATAAACTGGCCTTGCCTATACGAGTAGGATTCATTGGACTTGAATTCGTCTCACTGCACCGCATTTACTCAGATTTTGAATCATGAAGGCAACACGGGTGACCTGGCTGGTGTGAGAGTGGTGGCCGTGTTTCTGGGTGGGAATCCGGAATTTCCGCTCAGCCGGAGCCGTGTGCAGAGTTACACCGTGCAGATGCGCAATATGGGTGTGGAGATTGTAGATTCGATTGAAAATCTGGTGAAGAAAGTCGATGTCGTTGTACTCGGAAGCGTGGACGGCAGTCAGCGTCTGGCGCAGGCCGAACCCGTTTTCCGGGCGGGCAAGCCGGTGTTCATCGACAAACCGCTGGCTCACAACCTTGCGGATGCTCTGAAAATTCAGCAGCTGGGCAAGAAGTATGACGTTTCCTAGTTCTCAGCATCGGCGATGCGATATCAGGAGAAGCTCCAGGCACTGATGAAAAACTGTAACGATGTCCTGGGAGACGTAGTTGGCTGTGACAGTTTTGGCCAGTCACGGGCTGGTATCGGCCACGCAGATCTTGCGTGGTATGGAGTACACGGCATCGAAACTCTGTACACGATCATGGGACCTGGCTGCATCTCCGTCACTCGTCTTCAAACCGACAAGAGTGAATAGGTGACGGGACTTTGGGAAAATGGTCGCATCGGAACGTATCGGGGAATCCGCGAGCATACTCATCAGACCGGTTTCGGGGCTACTGTGTTCGGCACGAAATCGATTCAGCCGATCTCACTACCAGCGGACTATGAGGGGCTGGTTGTTGAGATCGCCCGATTCTTTAAGACCCGTCAGCCACCCATCAGTGCAGATGTCACCATTGAGATCTTTGCGTTCATTGAAGCAGCCGACGAGAGCAAACGGATGGGTGGAATTCCGGTCGCGCTGGCCAGTGTGACTGAGAAGGCGAAGGGTGTTCGCTGACCACTGCTCAAATCCTTTGCGATAGGGCATTCCAGAAAACGCATGTTCAGACCACAGGCATCGTACTGAGTTGGCTTTTCAAAGTTGATTTTGTGGTTCATCGACAAATGACCGCACAGAACGAATCAACAACGCCTGATACGCCCCGTCGGCGGGTTGTCCGGGGTGATGCTGTCTTTCGCGATCCAGACGGAAGTCCCTCAATGCCATCAGCACTGCGTCGACGACTCCCCGATTCTCTTCAGGTTCCATGCTGCATGTGGAATATACGACACGGCCACCGGGTCGGACGAGTTCACACGCCTGAAGCAGTAACCGTGTCTGCAGCACTACAAGTTCCTCAAGCCCATTCTGATCGAATCGCCAACGCGCTTCTGGTCGCCGATTCAGTACGCCGCTATTCGAACATGGGACATCAACTAGGACCGCGTCAAATGGACCGGCGGGCAGATCGCGGCCATCCTTGGGGACCTCCATGGGCTGGATAGACGTCAACTGCAATCGCGCAGAGTTTTCTCGAATACGTTGCAGCCGACCGTGAGTGACGTCGCACGCAACGATGGTTGCTTTGTCACCGCTCAATTCCGCAAGGTGAGTCGTCTTTCCACCGGGTGCAGCGCAGAGATCAAGAATGGATTCGCCGGGTTGCGGCGCGAGCAACAGCGAGGCGGACATCGCCGCTTCGTCCTGCACACTCCAGAGCCCGTCGGCGTATCCGGGCAGCGTTTCAAGTCGCGGTGATTGTTCAAGCTGAATGCTGCCGAAGATTTTTCCGGCGGAAGCTTTGCAGCCGGCATCAATGAGTGACTGCAGAACAGCGTTAGGATCAGCGCGCATAGAATTGACACGCAGTGTTGTGCCGGGCGGATCGATCGTATGAAAACAGGCCGAAGTCAGTTCCGCTTCGGACAGTCGCGAAGTCCAGCGTTGTGCAATAGTTTGCGGTAATGAAAAGGCATCAGCGTAGTACTGCATCCGCTGCGTCCGTGGATCGGGCAGAATCGCTTCGTTCAAACTCCGCCATTGTCCGTGTGATGTCGGAAGTGAAGTCACGGCAGGCCCGGTCGCCGGTGCGTCTGTCAGCAATCGACCGATGCCTCGCAACACGCCGTTGACGAATCCTGTCCAGCGAGGATGATCAAGCAGACGGCAAAGATCCACAGTGGAATCCACCGCAGCATGATCCGGAGTCCGCGAAAACAGCAACTGGTACGCACCAATCCGCAGCACGCGCCACAGGTCGGGTTCCACCTTGTGGCGTGGCCGAGTAATGCGTGACTGGATGACAACGTCCAGCGTCCGACTGCGGCGCACAACACCAACGGCAACATCCAGCGCCAGCGACCGATCCGCACTGCTAAGTGAATGCCTTGCGTCCAAGTCCGCCATAATGTCCTGAATGAATCGATCCGACTGATCAAATTCCTGCAGCACCGCGAACGCAAAGATTCGACCATTCTCATACGGAACACGAACGCTCACAGAACCTTCAGCGGATGTCGTTCGAGCCGACTTGTTCCAGACTTCGCTCATGACGAACCTCCTGGTCCGAGGGAACTCAATTCTTTGGCACGAAATCCAGTTTGTTGGAGTTCGCAGACGACCGCTGCGATCCCGTCCTTCTTCTTGCGACGCATGTAACCCATTTTTCGAAGTGTTGTTGGACGTTCCGACTGTGTCCGGACCCAAGTTTCCAGAACGACGCCGCCGGATGCTAACCGAATCATATCCGCGAAGCTCCCTGCAACACCACCAATTTCGATCCGACGGCAGGGTATGGAGCTTATCCGGTCGGGGAACGACGTGCCAGCAGATTCCTGTTCCCCAGCCGGACCACTACTTCCCGAATCCCAACATCCGCTTTTTACTGCCGGATATCTGTTGTGACGGCGAAACAGCTTTCCTAGACTTCCGCATGCGTTTTCGGTGAATTGACGGAAAACACGGTCAGGCAGCGTTTCAAATTTCCTCCGATGAAAACCCGAGTACAGGCAACAATGGCGAATTATTTCTTCACGAGCGAGTCAGTCAGCATGGGGCACCCGGATAAGGTGTCCGATCAGGTGTCAGACGGAATTCTGGATGCCTTGCTGGCTCAGGACCCTATGTCCCGCGTTGCGTGCGAAACACTTTGCACAACGGACCTTGTCGTACTGGCCGGCGAAATTACGACGCAGGCAAAAGTGGACTACGTGGCGATCGCGCGAAAAGTGATTCGTGACATTGGTTACACGTCCGATGATATTGGCTTCAACGCTGACACCTGTCGGGTCTTTGTTGCCCTGCACAGTCAGTCAGGCGATATTGCTCAGGGCGTTGACCGCGACGGTGCCGGTGACCAAGGGCTCATGTTTGGTTACGCCTGCAATCAGACCGAAGAACTCATGCCGGTTCCCATCGCATACGCACATCGCCTGATTAATCGTCTGGCTGAAGTACGACTCAAAGGCGTTGTTAAATGGCTGCGTCCGGACAGCAAAAGCCAAGTCACGATTGAATATGACGGGATGAAGCCGGTTCGAGTTGAGGCGATCGTCATTTCAACGCAGCATGATGAAAGCGTGACTCAGGAACAAATCGCCGCCTTCGTCAGGAAGGAAGTCATCGCTAACGTCATTCCGGCCAATATGCTGGACAGCAAGACAAAATACCACATCAACCCGACAGGTCGATTCGTCGTCGGTGGGCCACATGGCGACACCGGTCTGACTGGCCGTAAAATCATCGTCGATACATACGGCGGCTGGGGGCGACACGGGGGCGGAGCGTTCTCAGGCAAGGACGCAACCAAGGTGGATCGTTCAGCAGCTTACATGGGCCGATATGTTGCCAAGAATATCGTGGCGGCGGGTTTGGCTGAACAGTGCGAAGTACAATTAGCCTATGCGATCGGCGTGGCAGAACCTGTCAGCATTCGAGTGGACACGTTTGGCACAGGGACGATTCCCGAAGACCGAATTGAGAAACTTGTGCGTGAACATTTTCCGTTGACGCCAAAAGGCATCATCGAACATTTGAAACTGCGTCGCCCGGTGTTCCTAAAGACGGCTGAAGGTGGTCACTTTGGTCGTAGCGGCGACGGTTTCACATGGGAAGCCACTGACAAGGCAGCCGCTTTGAAAAAGGCTGTCAACTAGGCGGGACTGAACGAACTCCAACTTCCTCTTCCCTTGGCACGGACGCACGGGTATGGATACTCACGGCGAACGGCCAAACAACGAAATTGCTGATTCAGAAAATCAGATTTTGCGGCCTGAGATCCAACGCATCATTGCTCAGGGAACGACGGCTCCAGTGGCGCGCACGGGATCGACGTTGTCGTCAGCGTTGCTTGTGGCTGGCAGCATGTTACTGTTGTGGTTGTCGTTCACGCCGATGGAATGGTCGTGTCTTGCATGGATCGCATTGGTGCCGTTGAGTCAGCTTCTGCGGCTCAACTCATTGCCATCGCGATGTTACTTCGTGAGCTGGTGCGTCGCATTTGTCTGGGCGCTGCTAACGCTGCAATGGATGCGGCTGGGACATCCCGCGATGTTTCTGGCGTTGGTCGCACTGGCGTTTTACTTGGCATTGTATGTCCCTGTGTTCGTATGGCTGGGACGCCGCTGCGTCGGAAATGGCCTGCCGATCTGGCTGGCGGTTCCGATCGTCTGGACTTCGCTGGAATATATTCGAGCGTGGCTGATCACGGGATTCGCCTGGTACTTCCTTGGTCACACGCAGTATCGCTGGTCGGCCTTGATTCAGATCTGCGATGTCACGGGGGTCTTTGGAGTCACGTTTTTTGTGGCTCTCGTTTCCGGCGCTATCGCGGTGAACGTTCCGGTAAGCTGGTTGCTTCGAATGGGGCTGAACATTGACGCGAATGTATCACCCGCTGCAAACAAGCGCATTCAATGGTTGCCAGTGATCACAGCCGTCATCTTCGTCGTCGCGTGTCTTGGCTATGGACTGATTCGTCGCACACCGCCCGAACTATTTCCAGCCGGCCCCGTCTTCGCATTGATTCAGGGAAATTTTACACCGATCGTGAAACATGATCCAGCAGAACACACGACGCGTTATCGAGTCCACGATTCATTGACGCGCGAGGCCGTGTTGCTGCAGCCAGACTTTATCGTCTGGCCGGAAACGATGTTTCCGACGCCCGAACGTTCCGTTGCGGAGGGTGTATCGGACAAGGATCTCCTTGAACATCTCCCTCGCGAAGTGTTGCAGGCGTACGGAAATGAAAAGGAATCTCTGGTCAAAGAATGGCGCGGCGGTGACGTTCAGAAACATCTGGAGATGCACGCACAGGCATCCGGCGCTGCACTGGTGATCGGTGTTGAAGCAGCGGTCGCAAAAAAGGATAGTCTGAAGATCTATAACGGTGCTGCATTTGTGCGACCGGATCTGGGGTATTCAGGACGCTATGATAAAATTCACCGCGTAATTTTTGGAGAGTACATTCCTCTGAAGAGCATTTTCCCGTGGCTGCACAACTTGACCCCATTTGGATCGAACTATGGCATCGAAGCGGGCGAAGGTGTCCGCATGTTTGAGTACGGTGGTCATCGCATTGCACCGTTAATCTGTTTCGAGGACACGGTTCCGCAATTGGTGCGACAAATCGCAGCGCAGCGCGATGGAGCAGGCAACGACTGTGATGTGCTGGTGAATCTGACGAATGATGCCTGGTTTCATGGTTCCAGTGAACTGGATCAGCATTTGATCACAGGAGCGTTTCGCTGTGTGGAGACTCGGATACCGATGGTGCGTTGCGTGAATGGCGGAATTTCGGCGTTCATTGACGGCAACGGTCAGATTCGTGAACCAGCGGAAATTCACATGATGGCAGAACCATTTGATGGCATGCAGGTTCAGTTGAGTCGCGTAGAAGGAATGCGGGATCCTGATACCGGCTACTGGCGAAGGCAGTTTTCCGGCATCATCTTCGGTCAGGCACCACTCGATCCACGGGAATCCTCGTATGTGCGATTCGGTGACTGGTTCGCGCAGATGTGTCTGCTGGCGACGGTGTTGTTCGCCGTAGTTAAAGTCGCCAGACTTTGGGCTCCGTTGCCATGAAGGTCAGCACTCCGGGCAGTTTGGCTACCGCATCTCCATCGAGGAATCGGCCTTTCTCGTTTAACCCGAGCCAACGTCGAGGTTTCTCTCGCCGCCTCGCCGTTGGCTCGGGTTAAACATTCACAACAGCGAGAATTCTGACGTTATTCACGAACCGGACGGAGATTTTTCACACATAACATTGGTCGTAAGTACTTTCCTGTAAACATATTATGGCGTTGACAAATGTTTGACATTCGTATGACGGCAACGAAACACGCTGCTGTTGTTGAATGTCGATATTCCCCGTATTGTTCAGGGAACTTGCTATGGCTGCGATTGTATCGGGTGCCATGCGAGGACGCATGTCAGCTGCCTGAATCATTCAGTGGGCTGAACCTGTTGCGTTCCTTTTCTAGACAACCAAAGGGATGGATTTTATGAGCGTTTCCACTGCATCGGTTTCTGCTGAGCATATACTCACTCCTGCCGAGATCAAGCGGCTGCAGGCTCAGGCGGACACGGACACTCTGGTTGCTGCATTTCATCGTGAGCAGTTGCGTTGGAGTAACGTCGATTGGGTGGTGGCGTTGTTCCTGATCGGCGTCCATGTGGGGGCTCTCGCTGCTCCATTTTTCTTTAGTTGGACGGGGCTTGCTGTCTGCCTCGTGATGCACTGGGTCACATGCAGCATCGGCATCTGTCTGGGTTATCATCGATATCTGTCACATAAATCGATGAAGCTGAAAGCTCCCGCAGAATTTGTGGCGATGGTGTGTGGTTGCCTGTCCGGTGAAGGTTCACCGATGACCTGGGCGGCAACCCATCGTCTGCATCATCACAAATCGGATCAGGAAGGTGATCCTCATTCTCCAATCAGAGAAGATGGCTGGTGGTCACATATTTTGTGGCTGTTTCCAAAGCGTTCTACCGAGTCAGGCCGCGTGCTCTATCGACGCTATGTACCGGAACTCGTCGATCGCCCGATGATGCAGTTTTTTGAAAAGACGTTCGCCCTTTGGCTTTGGGGCGGTGGACTAGCCATGCTTGCTGCTGGCTGGATTTTCGGTGGTTGGCGGATGGGCGTATCGCTTGTCGTCTGGGGTATGTGCGTGCGAATGGTTGCTGCTTACCACAGCACTTGGTTTGTAAATTCCGCAACGCATCTCTGGGGTTATCGAAACTACGACACGCGTGATCATTCACGCAACTTGTGGTGGGTTGCCGTCCTCGCCTATGGCGAAGGCTGGCACAACAACCACCATGCGCATCCCGCCGTTGCTCCTGCCGGTCACAAGTGGT
The DNA here is from genome assembly GCA_947476295.1 of Planctomycetaceae bacterium. Lineage (GTDB taxonomy): Bacteria > Planctomycetota > Planctomycetia > Planctomycetales > Planctomycetaceae > SXXK01. Next base: position 24,086 of record CANJQC010000004.1, read on the forward strand.
GGGAAGTCGATATCACGTGGTGGTCGATTCGACTGCTGCGAGCTTTTGGTCTGGCCTATGACGTTAAAGACCGGATTCCTAAAGGTCGCAGTGCAGATGATCACGAAGGACCAACGGGACACGGTGAAGCCGGATATTGCGAAATTCCGTCACCTATGGCTGAAGCTGCCGCCTGATCATTCAAAGCGAACAATACGTTCGCCCTTCAGGATCTGGCCGTTCGAATTAGTGGCACGCACCTGGATAAGGTACGTGCCTTTTTTTGGTGCCACTGTCAAAGTCGCTTTCCACAAATGTGGGCACACCATTGGTTTGGTGAGTTTTCGCCACGGAAGATTGTCGGGAAGAATCGGCGTTCGTAGGTCGCATCGCTGAGTTCATCGGTTTCTGCGGCGAAGTTGATGTCGTGATTTCCAATCATGTTGTACCACGGGATGCATTCCGGCAACGTCTCGGACATGAATGTCCAAGCTACGGGAATCGTAGGTTTGGACCGCCCCTTTAGACTTCGTCAGCCGTATTTGGAGCCGCTGCTTCTCCGGTTGCGCCTGAATCCGCAGCGCTGCGTTCTCGTGGTGGAGCGGGCCCCATGTATTGGTAGAACTGACATTCCAGTCGCCCATTGTACAATTTTCTGCGTCGAGGGGCTCGGCGACCAAAATGTTTTTCGAACCAAGTGTTGGACGTGATCACATAGAAGCTCCACGTTGGCAGCGAATCACAGACACGCCCCAGTTCCCGATAGACGGCTTCCACTTCTTCCGGTGCGCCCATGCGTTCTCCGTACGGAGGGTTGCAGACGACGACGCCATATTCGCGGCTGGACTTGAGTTCGCTGATTTCCTGAATGCGAAACTGAATATCTCCGCCAACACCCGCTTCGGCCGCACTTTTCTCCGACAGACGGATGGCCGCCGGATCGTGGTCGAATCCCAGAATCGGTTCGCTCATCCGAGGTTGTCGCAGATCCTTTGCTTCAGTGCGGACATCCTTCCACATTTTTCGATCTATCCACGGCCAGTCCTCTGCAATGAACGATCGTCCGGATCCCGGTGCTATGTTGCGACCGATCAATGCCGCTTCGATGGGAAGTGTCCCACTACCACAAAACGGGTCGATAAACTGTCGATCTCGATTCCAATAACTTAACTGCAGCAAGCCAGCCGCCATTGTTTCACGCAGCGGTGCCGGACCGGCGAATTCGCGATAGCCGCGTTTGTGAAGTCCGTCGCCCGACGTATCAATCGTCAACGTCGCAACGTCCCGTAGCAAAGACACTTCGACGGCGAATTCCGCACCGGTTTCATCAAAACGAAAGCGGTTGTACTTCTTTTTCAGACTTTCAACGATCGCTTTTTTGACGCATCCCTGCACGGCAGGCACTGCGTGGAGTCTTGATTGCACGCTGCGTCCTGCGACAGGAAACGTCGCATCGACCGGCAACAGATCGCTCCACGGAAGATCAACCGTCTTATCGAACAGAGCTCCAAAATCCGGTGCATGAAACTCGCCGACTTTGATCAGCAGTCGATCGGCAGACCGCAACCACATGTTGCAGCGCGCAATATCGCGCTCATCCCCTGCAAAATGAACCTTGCCGTCCAGTGTTCGTGTATCCGCGTAGCCCAGCCGTTCGAGTTCCCGTGTCACGACGGACTCGAGACCGAAGGTGGTCGTTGCAATTAATTCAAAGCGAGGCATTTAATGACATCGTGAGTTTGGAGTGAGTCTGAGATTCTCAAAGAACGAAGCCGTCATCTACGGAAATGGCTCCGAATGACAGATTGGACGAATGCGCAGACGCAGAGTCAATCCATGTCAGTTGCTGAAGCTGAGATTGCTGAGAATGGTGAACCGACAGTCAATTTCGGCGTCGAATTGTGGCGGAAAGCCAGGGTTTTGCAATTCGAATGGTCGCAAGGGTCGATTGAATCCGCGCGATGTGAGAGACGGACTCAGGGAAGCTGCGAATGATGCTGAAATCGTTAGAATCCAGTTTCTGTTCCAGAAGTTCCAGCGAGTGCATCATGGTATCGCGGAATGCCTGCAAAGCATCATCCGCTAGGTCCGTCCTGAGCAACAGCGTTTGAGTGTCGGTGCGTTCGCGTCTGAGCATCGCCAATGTTGATTGCTGACTGCGGTAAAGCAAGCCATCGACGAACGCGCGGCGCAGGCCACCTTCGGGGTCGAACTGGTACACCGGGTCCTGTCCGATGAAGACGCTCATCGCAGAATTGGAACGGAAACCGATTGTGATGAGCGATCCAAAGCCGCCAACAGACAATTTAACTCGATCGGGTAACGCCACGGCTTCCCGCATCAGGTCTTCGCGATCTTCTTCGTGCTGAGCCATGAATGACGAAGACCATATCTATAACTGTTAAATTCAAAGCGTTCTTTCAGGTGTCGCTTGATGCATAAAAAGTCATCCGCACGACTGTACTTGACCCACGGCGTTTCGTTGCACTCGGACCCTTCACCCAAGGATAGCTAAATTCCGTCGTGGATTTCGAGGCCAAGTGGCATTGTTTTGCATAACGCAGCATCAAAGAGAACGGAATCCACCAGATCAGGTCATTGACGAAGATCAGGATCCCCATTATCCATGGAAAGCTGCCATTCATCACGGACCAGAAAAAGCCGATTGGCCCGAAAATCTTGCCGAGTAAACCAACCAGCACGATCGGCCAGTGCCTAACAGGGGCCTTTGCGGCACACCAGTAGCCGATTCCGTAAACTCCGACGATCATGCCGATGTACTGCCAAAGTTCAGGGTAGTTTGAAAGTGGATCAACCCCCAGCATCGACAAACTGGCATTCGGAAAAAAAAATCGCGGACAAGCCCCAGCCAACGTTGTATACTGCGGCTGCTTTTGAGCTGGCTCGATTCCATTGAGGACATGCTGTCCTGCTTGTGGAAATCGCCACGGGAAACTTCGTCCGGTCTGTAAAACTGATGAAAGCGTTTGACCGTTAAACAAACAATGCCATGATGCTCAAATTGGGAACAACCGAATGCACCGCAATCATTGTGCCACAAGGTTCTCGTGTCTCATCAAGCTGACTCCATGACCCACGAAATCACCGCCTTTCACGAAGCAGGTCATGTCTACGCCGCCTTCTACGTTGGCGCCGACGTACGTTCGGCCACTATTGATCCGGATAACGACGATGGTCCGAATCGGTCTGGGGATACAGTCGTCATGTGGGATCGTCGCCGTTTTTCACAGCAGGAGTTGATGGAAAACGGTGCATGGGTCGCGCTGGCTGGTCCGGTGGCGGAGATGATTCATTTGCAGAGACCGTTTCATCCGGCAGGAATTGCCGAATGGCGGCAGGACTGGGAAGCGGCTTTCGAATGTCTCACAGACATCAGCAATATTCAGCAGCGTTTGGCACGTCTGGAGCGAATCACGATTGATCTGTACCAAGCGTTTTCTCAGGATCATCATTGGGCTGTCATCGGTGCTGTCGCGGACAATCTGATGGCACACGAAACTTTGGATCAGGAAATGCTGTCAGAAATTATCGCGCCATGGATGATGGATTCCTGATTCGACGACGCGGCACGGTCCAACCTGCTGCTCAACAGAGTTTGTCCTCGGGTCACAACTGTCTAGAATTTTGCAAAGTTGCCATGCCGCAGCGGTCGAAGCCAATAGATGGTGGCTCAGAAACAGGAACCCATTGACGGGGAAAATTTTTGTCGGGTTCGGCTAAGTGCGCATTTTGATGCGACATTTTGCGGGCGAAAGGCGTCTAAATGGTGTTCTGATGATGGAAACCCGCGACGGGGGATGCTTAGAATCGAAACTGGGTGCGTTGCGAACTGGCGTAAAAGAGATATTTGTTGACGCGGCAGGCACTTGGTCGCCCAACGTAGAATGTTTAAAGTATTGCCGGAGATGACGATGAGCAATTCTTTCTGGCGGTTCCGCTGCCTGTCCATTGCCGCTCTTTTGGCATCGATTGCGATGTCTTCCGGCGAAATTGTTGCCGCGGGTGTTCCGGATGAGTTGCAGCAGCGTCAGGTTCAGCTTTCGACCGCGTTGAAAAATGTCCGTGCAGCAGTTGTTGGTGTTTCAGACGGGATGGGTGTCGGCAGCGGAGTGATCGTCAGCGCCGACGGGATCGTGCTCACTGCATCCCATGTTGTGACGTCACCAAATCGCCGTTCTCGAAATGAACCTGCGACGATCACAATGGCAGATGGTCGCGAGTTTGCGGCAACAGTGCTGGGCAAAGACCGCGACTCAGACGCCGCGGTTCTGCGGATCAACGAATTGCCGGGCGACAAGTCAGGCTTCCCATTCGCGGAGATGGGGCGTACGTCCGAATCAAAAGTGGGCGAGTACTGCTTCGCGATGGGACATCCAGGCGGATATCGTCGCGAACGTGAAGCTCCGCTGCGCGTTGGCCGCGTTCTGTCCATCGGCAATCGCACATTGGTGTCGGACTGCGCCATTCTGCTGGGAGATTCCGGCGGTCCGTTGTTTGATATGAACGGCAAAGTGATCGGCATTCACAGCATGATCACCAGTCTGATCATCGAAAACCGACACGTTTCGATCGACAGCTTTCATCGCGACTGGGATCGGTTGTTAGCGGGTGATCGATGGGGTCATCTGCGATCGACAGATAACGACCTAGTGGAATCCGGATTCTTCGGAGTGCATCTGAAGTGGCAGGATTTTGTGCCTGAAGTCGCCAGTGTCCTTCCGAACACGCCAGCGGATAAAGCAGGCCTCAAGAAGGGTGATATTTTGCTCACTTTGGAACATCGCAAGATCGCTGATCGGCTGGACCTGAGTACCACGCTGGATCTGCTGGAAGAAGAACAGACGATAGACGTGGGAATTCTGCGTGATGGTAACGAAACGACGATCGCGCTGGTGACGGGAGACGACGCTGCCGACGTGGAAAGGATCGATGATGAGGACGCTCTGCAACGTGAAGCGCACCATGCCGAAGATCCGGATCGCGAACAGGAGATCATGGATCAGTTGAGTGAGAACCGCAAGATCGGTTCGTTCGAGAAACGATCCGCCCATGAGATGAGTCTATTTTCGGAGGCAGTGAAACCGAATCAGAACAGCGTCGTTTCTATCCGTGACGGTGGCTTGCTGATGTGTTTGGGGACAGTAATTTCATCCGACGGTTACATTCTGACCAAGGCGAGCGAACTCCACGGAGCCATTGATCCGGAAGTGATTCTGCCAAGCGGCCGCCGCTTCAAGGCTCAGGAACTGGCAACCGACTATGCGTTTGATCTGATGTTGCTCAAAGTTCAGGCAACGGACCTTCAGCCTGTTTCTCTGGAAGTGCAACGCACCTCGGACGTCGGAGACCTTGCGGTGTTACAGGACAGCAAAGGCGCGGCACTGATGCCAACTGTCATCAGCGTGAAGGCGCATTCGATGGAAGGTGCGAAAAAGGCGTTCATGGGAATCCGCATGGAAGAAGACAGTAACGGTGTCCGGATTCTGCATGTTCTGCCTGGTGGAGCGGCACAACGAAACGGCATGAAACAAGGCGACGTGATCATGTCGCTGAACAGTCGCGCAGTCGATCATCCCACGACGCTGGCGCAAGCAATTGGTGCGTTCAAGCCGGGGGATAAAATCTCTGTCCGCTTCATGCGAGAAGACAAGATTCGCACGATTGACATTTTGCTGACTTCCAAGTTTGTGAATGAGGACACAATGCTGCCGCTGTACCGGGACCAGCAGTTCGAGGGTCAATTCGCGAGCACTCATGCGGGCGGATTTCCAAAAGTCCTCCAGATTGATGCAGACGTATATCCTCGTCAAGTCGGCGGTCCGCTGCTGGGACTGAATGGCAAAGCGCTTGGAATCGTGATCGCGCGTGCCGACCGCTTTCCCGCCTTCGCCATCCCCGCCGATGCAGTCGCAACCGTATTTGAACAATTGAAGATCGAAGCGAAAAACAACGCGAATCCTTAGCTTGACTCGACGAATCGAGCGCATCGTAGATCCCTTCTGCCGGAAAGGATTTCGCGACTTATCGCGACCTGCGTCCAGACGATTTGATCATTGACAAAAATTCCACATTCTTCTTTGGCAGAGCAAACGTATGAGTCTGGTTCCTCGTTTCATCATGGTCGGTGGATTTCTGGGCGCTGGTAAGACGACGACTGTTGGACGGCTGGGGCGGCATTTTACGGATCAGGGTCTGAAAGTCGGCATTGTTACAAATGACCAGACGACCGATCTCGTGGATACGCACAGTTTGCGTTCGCAGGGATTCGATGTCGGTGAAGTTGCGGGTTCGTGTTTCTGTTGCAACTTCAACGAACTGACATCGACCGTTGAACGGCTCACGGAAGAAAATCTTCCGGATATTATTTTGGCGGAGCCGGTCGGAAGCTGTACAGATCTGGTTGCGACCGTCATTCGCCCGCTGGCACAAGTCTATCAGCGTCCATTTGACATTGCTCCATACGGCGTCATTCTGAAACCAAGTCACGGGGTTAGAATCCTGCGTGGCGATGCTGGTGGATTTTCTCCGAAGGCAGAGTACATTTTTCGAAAGCAACTTGAAGAAGCGGACTTCATTATTCTCAATCGCATCGATGAAATCCCGGCCGATGAAGTGGATACCATCGTGCGTTTGCTGGAGCGGGATTTTCCAGGTCGCCCGGTTGTGCGTGTCTCCGCAAAAACTGGCCTGGGATTTGAATCACTGGTTGAAGTGCTTGATCAACGAGGTGCGTTTGGTCAGCGCATGATGGACGTGGATTACGACATTTATGCGGAAGGTGAAGCGGAACTGGGATGGCTCAACAGCCAGGCGACGCTGAAATCCCCGAGCAATTTCAGTTTGGATGATCTGCTGATGAGTCTGATTCAGCGGCTGCATCGCGATCTGATCCGGAAAAACGCCGAGACCGCGCATTTGAAGACGATCGGATTGTGCGATGGCGGTTACGCAGTGGCGAATGCTGTCAGTAACAGCACTCCTCCTGAGCTCTCGTTGCCGTCAAACACACAAACGCGAGAAGCCAGCATGGTCGTCAATGCCCGCGTTGCAATTGATCCGGAAGAACTGGAGTCAATGGTTCGCCGTGAAATATCCGCAGCGGCTGCTGCATTTGGAGCGACGGCGACAATCACCACGCTGCAGAGTTTCCGCCCCGGTCGTCCAGTGCCGACACATCGTATTGTAGAACCGCTTGTTTGAATGTTATTGGTCGGGATTTCGTTATCCCCGATTCTTAAACCGAATCAGCCAATCTCGGCAACGACTTTGCCGTCTTCGATTCTGGCTTCGTAACGATTCTGGCTAAGCCGTTGATTGAGGCAATGTTGTCCGGTGCTGATGTTGAACTGCCAGCCATGCCATGGGCAGGTGACGATGTTTCCGCGCAGTATACCTTTACCAAGCGGGCCTCCGGCGTGCGGACAGATGCCGTCCAGCACATGAAAGACACCGTCGATGTTGAAGACTGCAAAAATTCTGCCATCTGCCACAACTTCCGCACCGCTGCCTGGCGGGACGGATGCGACATCTATCAAAGGGACTGCTGCCACGATTCGTGTTACTCCAGCTTAATCGACTTAGAAAACGTCTTCGGCTTTGCGGAGTACCCGCATGACATTGCCACTCAGAATCTTGTGGATCGATTCTTTGTCGTAGCCACGATTCAGTAATTCCTGCCAAGACAACTTTTGGAACAGCAGCATCTTCACCCCTGAGACCTTTGCAGTGTCAGAAAAATCCGACGACCCCGCGTTTCCCATCGTTCGGGGGATCGTACCCAATTTAATGCTAAACCCATATCCGCCGAGAATCGCATCATATTGCGAATGGAAGTTGAAGTTAGCTCACCTTTGTAAAGTTTCATACCGATCACAGCAAGCTGATGAACTTTGTCAGCGTTGTTCTGCCATCGCTTCACTTCTTCGTTTCAGGCCTCTGCGGGAATCTTCCTCTCTTGACGAATGTCAAATCCATGCAATTATTCGACCGAGATCCACTCCGACACACGATATCCCTGTTAAGCTGGCGAGCCGCTGGCATTAGCCAAGCGGTATTTTATTTGAGTGAAAAGTCGATCTCCAGCGGGCGTGTTATGTGGTCCTGATTGCCATGGCACCAGTCGGCCGCTGTACTGTAATGTTCACAAATCGGAATGGCGGAAAGTGATCATGCGGGTTTCATTTTTGGTTGTTTTCTGGATACTTCTGACGCATATCGCGAGCGGACAATCTCGGCTCGTCGGACACTGGCCGCTGCAGGGCAATACTGACGAGCAATCCGGCAGCGGATGGAGTTCAACGAGCATTGGAATCGCGTTCGATGAATCCGGCCCGACGAAGACTCTGACGAAATCAGCGACCTTTGATGGCACAGCGTCCGTGATTGAAGTCACCGAAATTACAAAGAAGACGTTGTCAAACCAACCTTTCTCCGTTGCTGCATGGATCAATCCGTCAGACGCTTCCGATGATGTACCAGGTGACATCATCCGCCAGTATGATCCGGCTCAGAGAACGGGATTTCACCTTGGGTTGTATTCACATTTCGGCGTCACCAATTCGCAGTCAAATTATCGACAGTTGCACTTTGGAATCGATCAGGATCGGCTGGAATCCGGCTTCACGGATCACGGACGGCTAGGTTCTGCGGTGTTTGTGTTTTCGCTGTGCGTTCACAACGATCGTCTTTATGCTTCTACTTGTCATGCAGGTGAGGGTGAAGCGGGGCATGTGTTTCGATATGAAGCTGAAGATCGCTGGACAGACCTTGGTTGTCCCGACAAAGCAAATGCTGTCTCTGCCATGACAGTCTTTGACGGAGCGCTCTTTGTTGCATCTTCAAAGTATCGCCTTGCCGGTTCGTCGCTGTCGGAATCTCAGAATTCGAATTTCGGTGGCAAAGTCTATCGCCTTGGGCCCGACGATCAGTGGATTGCCTGCGGCACGCTGTCGCCGGACACTGAGGCGGTCTCCAGTCTGATTGGTTTTCGTGGTCAGTTGTATGCCGGTTCTCTCTACAAGCCAGCTGGCTTCTTTCGTTACGAAGGTGGCGAACGATGGACGGCCTGTGAAACACCGGATGGAAAACGGGTCGAAGCGATGACTGTCTTCAACGGTTCAATTTACGCCACATGCTATGACGAAGGAGCCGTCTTTCGATACGACGGAACTACCTGGTACAACGTCGGCACCATACCGAATGCGACGCAGACATACGGATTTGCAATTCACGAAGGCAGCTTATTTGTCAGCGAATGGCCGAAGGCTCATGTCTTCCGTTATCAGGGCGGCATAGACTGGGAAGATGTCGGCAAACTGGGTAACGAACTCGAAGCGATGCCTCTACTTGTGTACAACGGGAAAATGTTCGGCGGAACATTGCCACTGGCAGAAGTCTATCGTTACGAAGGGCAGACGTCATGGACAAGAATCGGTCGTGTCGATCATACACCCGATGTGAAGTACCGTCGTGCATGGTCGATGGCTGTGTTCAAGGGCCGATTGTTTGTTGGCACATTGCCGTCGGGGCGAGTTCATTCGATTGAAGCAGGTCGCAATGCGACTTACGACCGACAGTTACCGCCCGGCTGGCATCATGTGGCGGCGGTCAAAGATGTTGATCGATTAAGGCTGTTCGTGGATGGTTCGCAGATTGCGGAGTCTGCCAGGTTTGAAAGTTCGGATTACGACCTGTCCGTGGATCTTCCAATGCAGATCGGGTTCGGGGCACAGGATCATTTTCAGGGCCGAATGGCTGATGTGCGGATCTATCAGGGTGCCCTGTCCGGTTCAGAGGTACAAACACTGGCAAACGTCACGGGTGGTCAGAATTGAAAAGCCCCCACTTTTGCTTTTCAGGGTTAGTTGGAACTCAGTGGTTCTTCTGTTTCGCACCGTTCTGCCTAAGAACCGTCAGCGCCAGAAACCGGTGGAACGACGCGACGGCGGAGAAATTGAATTCGGCTGGTTCTTTAGGTTGAGTAGACTCTTCTTCGTAATCATTCGTGCGTGTTGGAGCGTGTTTTGTTTTTGGCTACGACCTTGAGAGAAATCCCGCCACGGAGTGACGGGGCACATTGAGTCGCCGCCAACGGGTTAAGTCCACGTTCGAGCTGTCCGGGTCCGCAGGCGGTTAGCTTCGTCATCGTTGATGAATGCCTCGTTGGCCGGATCGAAGGTCAGCTTGCGTTTGAGTATCCACGACAGAGCTGCAGCGTGACAGGCGATGTGAGAGCTGCGCATGACCTCGGGATTAGCAACGGTCGGTTGTCGTGACTTCACGCTGTCGAAGAAGTTTCTGGCGTGAGCCGATACATCCAGACCATTGACTTTTGCTGCCGTAGTCTGGAGCTCGCGACGCAGCGTATCGGTTGATACCTCTGTTCGGCCGCTGTCGCCAGTTTCCAGCCAGCCTTCGTCACCGACGAATCGCACGGGGCAGGTACCAAGTTTCGTAATCCAGTTGGGGCCTCGATCACCAAATGGCGTTGGTACAAAGTCGAGAACCAGCTTCACGCCGTTCTCATACATACAAGTGATCCCAGTGTCCGTCGGTTCGAACGAGATCGGCGTTGTATTATCGGCCTGATTGGCCCATTGGCACAAATCGACCGTGTGGGCACCCCAGTCGAGCAATCTTGCACCGGAATCAAAGTCGTTGTAGCCTCGCCACCCTCCAAGCACGTACTGGTAGTTGTAAGGACGCTCCGGAGCCGGGCCAAGCCACATGTTCCAGTCACACTCAGCCATAGGCGGTGCCTGTTCGCCAGGTAACCAGCTGATATTCAGCGTCGGCATGTAGACCGAGGCATACATCGTGTGGAGCTTGCCAAGTTTTCCGCTGCGAGCCAACTCAACGGCCTGCACAAAGTTTGGCACGCTGCGGCGCTGAGTTCCCGCCTGAAAAATCCGGCCAGTGGCATTCATCGTTTCGGCCAGTTGCTGGCAGAGTTCAATCGTCAGACCGCAGGGTTTTTCGCTGTAGACGTCTTTGCCTGCCCGAGCCGCAAGCATCGACGCATCGGCATGCCAACGATCACCAGTGGCAATCAGGACTGCATCAATATCCCTGCGATCCAGCAGTTCCCGAAAATCGCCGTACAGCTTGCAGTCAGAAGTACCGTAGTGTTTATCGACGAGCGCCTTTCCTGCATCGCGACGACTGGCCTGAACATCCGCGATAGCTACGCACTGCACATCCGCCAGACCCAGCATCGCCTGCAGGTCGTACGTGCAACGAGGCCCGATCCCGATTACTCCCAACGTGATCTTCTCACTGGGAGCCACGGCGCCGCCGCGTCCCAGAACATGTGCTGGAAGGATCATGGGCACTGCTGCTGCCAATGAAGCCCCCAGGAACTGCCGTCGTGTTCTGCCGTATTTATTTGTCATGGATCCACCATATTTCTATACACAAAGTGATTAATTCGAGGCCCCGAGGCATTCCTTCTAACCTCGCAGCGTCAGAGAATCAAGCCGGTGACGGTCAGCAGGCATTTTCGGCCCGGTTATTTGGCATTATGGGGCAGATTCCGCAACGGATCTTAATGTCGATCATCGCAAACAATATGCCGCCATATTGACATCACTCCTGGGTGACGTAAGGCTGTTGTCATGAAACGAATGCAGATTCAATTGGCAGACGAAGTGTATGACCGAGCCCGAAAGCTCTGTGAGTCTCGTGAGATTTCTTTTGCGGAGCTGGTCCGACGCGGAATCGAGTACATTCTCAGCGTATACAATGTTGCCTCTGAAGACGGGCAGAGTTGGCAACCCCCAAAGCCTCGGCGACTTGGCTGGACGGGGCTCAGTGACGCTGAAATCAAGTAGGAGTCGCGGTTGACAAGTACGGAATCCCGTGTCATTCGAAAGGCGAGTAGCAAGAAAGGCTCCGCAGAATAGACTGCGGAGCCTTTCAGATTTTCAGGCACGATCAGATTTGCCGCAACTTGTACTACCTTGCAGCGGCCTGAGCTTCCAGTTCCTTTTTGCGGCGTTCCAGAATTTCGTCCCGCAGGCCGCGCGGAACCTGGCGGTATGCGAGGAATTCCATCGTGAACGTCCCTTTGCCCTGAGTCATTGATCGCAGTTCGTTCGCATAGTCGAACATGCTGGACAGCGGTGCTTCGGCATTAATCACGCAGACTCCGCCGTTGACTTCCGAACCCGTGACCATACCTCGCTTACTGGAAATATGCCCGGTGATCTGGCCCTGGTATTCGTCTGGGCACTCGATTTCCAGTTTCATGATCGGTTCCTGCAGTGCCATGTCGGCCTTTTTCAGGGTTTCACGCATACAGCCAATGCCCGCGATCTTGAACGCCATTTCGGACGAGTCGACGTCGTGATAGCCACCGTCCTGCAGTCGCATTCGGACGCCCACGACTTCGTATTCGCCTAGCGGTCCCTTGACCAGACTGAGTTGGAACCCGGCGTCAACCGGAGCGATGAACTCACGCGGAATTCGTCCGCCACTGACCTCATCCACAAACTCATAGGCCGTCTCAAAGTTATCCGGTAACGGTTCCAAGACACCTACGATGTGAGCGTACTGACCGGAACCGCCCGACTGTTTCTTGTGCTTGTAATTGAACTCGACCGACTTTGTAGGGCATTCGCGATAGGCCACGCGAGGTTCGCCGACGATACACTCACACTTGTACTCGCGTTTAATGCGTTCGACGTAGATTTCGAGGTGCAACTGACCCATACCGGCGATCAGCGTCTGCCCGGTTTCTTCATCAGTCAGAACCCGGAATGTCGGGTCTTCGCGGCGGAACCGTTCCAGCGCTTTGCTGAGCTTGTCCGCGTCGTCCCGTTTCTTCGGTTCAATGGACAGTCGGATCACGGCCTGAGCCACGAAAATATTCTCAAGCGACAGGTGCAGACCATCGGCAGTGAAGGTATCCCCTGAAGCACAATCGACACCGACGATCGAGATAATGTCACCCGCTTCGGCAGAATCGATGTCTTCACGATCATTCGCATGCATTCGCACAAGGCGACCAAAGCGAACGGTACGGCCTGTTCGGGCGTTAATATACGACTGACCTTTGACAATTTTCCCCTGATAAATGCGGGTGTAGGTCAGCTGGCCGAAACTTTCGACGACGGTCTTGAAAGCCATGGCCACCATGGGAGCATCGTTGGAATCGCTCAACAGCACTCTGGGATGCTTACCATCTTCGCCGACCGGCTTGCCATAGTCGTTCGCGTACTTATCGCGGTCCGGAGGACACGGAAGAAAACGCACGACGGCGTCCAGTGCTTCCTGCACGCCCTTATCTTTGTAGGCGGTCCCCATCAGCACCGGCACGATCTGCTGAGCCAGCGTTGCCCGGCGGATCACCGCGCGGATCTGGTCAACACTGACTTCAGATTCTTCCAGCAGCGCGGCCATCAGGTCGTCATCATGCAGTGACAATTCCTCGAGCATGTCGCGGCGAGCTTTTTCAGCGGCGTCCTTGTACTGATCGGGGATTGGTTTACGTATTACGTCGCCGCCTTTTTCGCCTTCGAAGTAGACGGCTTCCATTTTGATCAGATCGACCACGCCCTCGAATGCGGATTCCAGGCCCATCGGGATCTGCAGTGGAACGGCATTACATCGCAGTTTGTCTTTCATCGCCGCCATCACTTTGCCCGGATTGGCTCCGATGCGGTCCATCTTATTGATGAAGGCCAGACGCGGCACACCATAGCGGCGCATCTGACGGTCCACGGTCAGCGATTGACTTTGCACGCCGCCGACTGCACACAGAACCAGAATCGCACCATCCAAGACTCGCAGGCTGCGTTCCACTTCGACGGTGAAGTCCACGTGCCCGGGAGTATCAATGATGTTAATCGGATGTTCGATCCCGGTTTCTTCGTCTTTCCACTGCACGCGTGTGGCAGCGGACGTGATCGTAATTCCGCGCTCGCGTTCAAGGTCCATATGGTCCATCGTCGCGCCGCCGTCGCCACCTTTCACTTCACGAATCTTGTGAATGCGTCCGGAGTAGTACAGAATTCGCTCGGTCAACGTGGTTTTCCCCGAGTCGATGTGGGCCGAAATGCCAATGTTGCGAAGCAGGGAAATGTCAGCCATTGCAAAAAGATCCTCAACGTGGAAAATTAGATACTGAAACAGTTACAGAAACCTAGGCGGTGTTCCTAGGAATCGTTGCCTTACGAAAATCCGTCGTCAGTTAAACTGACCGTCAAAAAATGCCCCTGTCAAACTGACGAAGTCCGCTGTCTGGGTACTCAGTGCTTGCATCCCGCACGAAAAAACCACGGGGATTCAACCTGTCACATTGAAAAGCGGTCCGAAGACTTACCTTTCAACAGGCTCGCAGGACCAAAGTCGACTGCAATCAGGTCAAACATCTCGCACTGTTGCTAGCTGTTTCCAACCATGCCGCAGGATACGATCTGAGCGAATAACGACAGCAGAACTGGCGAAAATCCACCGCCATCAGCGCACATATGTACATAATCTCGGCATCCGAGACGGCAGATGGTATCGACGCGAATTCGCTTTCGAAAGAGGAAGAGCGGCGAATTCACGGAACTGGAGTCCGTTTCCGTGGACGGGAAAACTGTGTCAGGAGCCTTCCTCCTGAACAGATATCGGTCAGGTGCAGGGTGAATATGGCGGGAAAGGAAAGCGGGCGAGTCATCGTTGCGGGTATCGATGACTCGCCAGTGGGGAACGCGGGCTGTTGCAACAGTGCGATTGTCGTCAGGAGGAAACAACTTTCGCCCGAATGCTCTGGTCAATTGACTCGGCCAAGAGCATTCTCTGCAGATGAAGTTCAGAACGACTTCTTTTGCCTAGGAAATCCGGCCCACTGCGGAGTGCTGCCGGAATTTCCACATCGCTCCCTGGGAAGGAGGACACCATTCAATTCGACCGATTTTTCTGCCGATTCAACTGCCGACAATACTGCATTTGAGACTCTCGCTGAGCCGGTGCGTTCCAATTGGCGTCGCGGTTCGACACTTTCAAGCAGGTGGTCATCCTCCGATTTGCTGAAGCGATCTGCGTCTTCTGGCGGATCGGTAGAGGAATCTCTAATCGACATGCCCGGTTTGACGCTGTATTTGTCGTACGGTATTTCCGGATCCACAAGCTTGCGCACTGTCGCGTCAGGCGAGCTTGGCACTGGTGCGGCGAACGAGGCTTCCCGATTAGTTGAGACATGTTTGGATCGAGTCTCATTGTTTTCAACGCTGGCATCTCGATCTCTGGCTTTTGCTTCGGGCCTGACCATTGGTGCTGGCACCGCGACTGGCTTCACACGCTGCAGATCAGGACTCTGAAGCCGAACCGTTGCGCCTTCGAGCGAACGACGCGGTTTTAATACGGAAGGCTGCGTTAATGGGTCTGCTACCATCTCCGGACGAGCGGTCGCCTGAGATAAAGATTCCGGTGAATCCTCATTCGCTGCCAGCATTTGATCTCGCGGCAACGTTAGTTTCGGCATGCCAGCCAATACCCAGCCCTGCCAGTTATGTTCCAGCGATTCAATGCCTTCGTGATCAAAGTTTGTGCGGATAGCATCTTCCCAGCTTCCGCGTTCGCCATCGGAAATGAATTTCAGATACGCATGACGCCCTTTCTGCTGCACCAGAAAGTCAGCGAGGGCATATCCCTGAGCATACAACGTCAGCATGGGACGTTGTCCGCGGGGATATTCTTTCATAGCCAACAGATCCCGCAATGAGATCAATTCATGCTTATTGCGAATGATTTCGTTCAACAGAGACAACTGTTTCAGCTGTTCCGAACGGTGTTCAAACAACGTCGCCGCGCCTTCATCCGCCCAGCGAGGCAGCGGACGGCGAAAATGACAGGCGAAGATCGTATGATTAATTTCATGCGGCAGTACGGAATCCAGAATTCGTTCCAGCGATCCCTGCACCTCCATTCGCCAGTTGAGCACTTCGCCGCGCACGAATTGAAACGTCGTCTGCCCGCCCGCTCCCAGCGCACCTTCATTGACCCGAATTTTGCAGGGACGGCTCCAGTTCGGCAGCGGTTTGCCCAGCCAGAAAATTGCGAGTTGCTGGCGATAAACTTCCGCCGCCTTGCCAACCTGTTCGGCGACATCCGGCCGATCAGCGGTGACAGCAAAATTGACGGTCTGAAACGTTGCGGCTTCAGTCGTGGTGCAAGCAGCAACCAACGATAGTGCCACGGTCAGACATCGCAGTATTCGAGCGTCCATGCTCACCCTGTGCGTCGTTTAAAGAAAAATTTATCGGCAACGAATCCTTTCGTCGCTCCGTTTCGAATCAGCCGCAAATGCCGAACCGGTCTATTCTCTTGATCACATTTTTTGCCTGCGGCAGAATCGCAATTCCTTTCTCAAAAAGTACTTGCGACATCCAGCATTTGTTTCGATGATCTGCCGAGGCAGACATTTGAACTTCGGCAGATTCTGCAGAAGTTACATAAATTGTCGATTTTACATCCAGAGCAATCCCATGAAAATTCGAAAAGCTGTCATCACGGCGGCTGGTGATCATCACGCCCGACTGCCACTTCAGACTCTCGTCGATCGCCGCGGCGAGATTCGCACGGCGTTGCGGCTGATGCTGGATGAGGTCGTTGATTCCGGGATCGAAGAGGTCGCGATCATCGTTCGCCCCGGACAACAGGATCCATACCTTACCGCTGCAGGGCCTCATGCTTCGCGACTGGTCTTTTTTGAACAGTCCAATCCACGAGGTTACGGTGATGCGATTCTGCGAGCCCGTGATTTCGGAGCCGGTGAAGCGTTTCTGCATCTCGTCTCGGACCATCTGTACCTCAGCCGCACCGACCGCCTGTGCGCTCAGCAACTGGTCGAAGCCGCCACGAAATATGAATGCTCTGTGTCTGCGATTCAGCCAACGCGCGAAAACGAAGTCGCGTTCTTCGGTACAGTCGGCGGAACTCCCCTGGCTCAGTCGGACAACCTGTACGAAGTCAACACCGTGATCGAAAAGCCCACGCCAACGATCGCCGAGCAACGCCTGATCGTGGCCGGGCAACGCGCGGGCTACTATCTGTGCATGTTTGGAATGCATGTTCTCACACCGACGGTATTAACGCTGCTGCAAAGGTCACTCGACACTGCACCTCCCGGACAAAATATCGACCTGAGCAGTTCATTGAATCAACTTGCCCGGACCGAACGCTTTCTCGCGCTCGAAATCGACGGGTCTCGTTACAACATCAGCTACAAGTACGGCTTGCTGCTGGCTCAGCTCGCATTTTCACTCAGCGGTGATGATCGGGATCTGATCCTGACAGAATTAGTGACTCTGTTGGCGGCCAAATAACAGCATCTGAACGGCGAGCGGCAGTCCTCCGAGCACACGCCGGTTGGAAAGTATCGTAGCTCGGTGGGCTGAAGCCCAACCGCTCGCCGAAGACGCATCCCGGAAATTCCTCGCCATTGGCTCGAGTCAAACGAATCCCTGTAACTGACCAAAGTACACCCATGAACCTTCTCTCCATCATCACTTCCACCGACTCTACTGTCCGCAATCGCTCGCTCGACGTTGCCTGTCTCGGCCTGTCCCTCGACGAACTCTTGCGCGAAGGTCAGCATCTCGATGAGTATCGGCGAGGCTGCGACAACCTGTACAATTGCGTTCGCTGTCTCTTCTTTCTCTACGCGATTCACCGCTTTCATCTGCCGATTCAGCTTGCTGGCCGTGAAAGCGGACGCATCCCGTACGGCGGCTATGAGCACATGCTCAATCGCCGATATCCGGAAGCCATTGATGTCTTTCTGTCGCGTCTGTTGACTGATGGCCCATCCGTTTCACTCTCCAGCGCGCTGGGCGAAGCCTATCATCGGCTGGCGTTTCAGACGCTGGCGGATCAGGTGCGCCGAAGCGTGCGGACTGTCCGAGGCAACCAATGGATGTTTCGTACCGGGCATCCGGCTGATGTACCGCTGCGTATCCGTCCCGAGCTGCTGACCATCGACGAAAGTACCAACAGCTATCCGATCCTCCGTGAACGCACGGCTGTCCGGATGGATTTTACGCACAGCGGCTGGAGCGACATCTTTTTCCTCGGCATGGATTATCCGGAAGGTGCGAAGGTAATCAATGCGTCGATTGATCTGGCCGTGCGGGGTCGCCACCAGAAACCAGAACCACCCATTGACTGCAGTCTGCGCGTCATCGACGAACCAGTGTTACGACTCATCAGTATTGACCTCGATGCGAAAGTCGAAATCCGCGAGATCAATGAAGTGTTCGACTTCGCCCGCGACTATCTCGGCCTCATTAAAGGCGCGGTGATTGCCGCTGGACTGATTCCACCGGGCATGGAAGGCTGCGGTGGTAAAATCGCGGATGTATTTTCACGCATGATCGGGCCTGGCCTAGGCCTCGAAATCACCAGTCGAGTCAACGATATCCCAAAGGGCTCGCGACTGGCAGTGTCCACGAACCTGCTGGGATCGCTGATCTCGATGTGCATGCGGGCCACCAGTCAGGTTTCCGCGTTTACCGGACAACTTGAAGAATCCGATCGCCGCATTGTGGCCGCGCGTGCGATTCTGGGAGAATGGATTGGCGGATCAGGCGGCGGATGGCAGGATTCCGGCGGCGTGTGGCCAGGCATCAAATTGATTCAGGGTTGCACGGCCGGTCCCGATGATCCGGACTACGGCATCAGCCACGGTCGCTTGATGCCACAGCATCATGTGTTCACTCAGAAAGAAGTCAGTGACGAAACTCGTCGCCGGTTGCAGGACAGTCTCGTTCTCGTTCACGGCGGCATGGCGCAGAACGTCGGACCGATTCTGGAAATGGTCACCGAGAAATATCTGCTTCGCTGTGAACGCGAATGGGCGGCACGGCAGGATGCCATCGGCCTGCTGGAACAGATCACGGCATCACTCAAAGCGGGCGATATTCCTAGCATCGGCCACGCGACGCATCGCAACTTTCACGAACCTCTGCAGGCTATCATTCCGTGGTGCAGCAACGCATACACAGAACGCCTGATTCAGGAATGCCAAGCGAAGTATGGCCCGCGTTTCTACGGCTTCTGGATGCTCGGCGGCATGGCCGGCGGCGGCATGGGATTCATCTTCGACCCAGCGATCCGCGAAGAAGCGCAGGGTTGGCTGCAGGCGATGATGCTTGACGTCAAACGCAGCATGGAGGCGAGCGTACCGTTTGCGATGGACCCCGTGGTTTATGACTTCGCCATCAACGACAACGGCACGTTCGCCGAACTGCGTCACGACGGTGGTCTGCCGAAAGGCTACCACGCGCTGATGGTTCCGGACTGGCTGCGTCGAGGCCTGCAGCAGCTCACGCCGATGCTTCGCAACGAACTGGAACGTGTCGGCAATGCGTGCCGCGATTCCGTCGGTGGTGACAATCTTGCATCGCGACTGATCCAGCGGCTTCTGCCTTCCACATCGAAAGAAGCGCAGCAGGCGGCGCGTCTGGAGGATCTGTTGCGAGAAAACGGCTTCGACCCGATTGCCCACGAACATCTGCGCGAAGACTTGCGATCAGGGCGATTGGGGATGTCTCAGAATCGGTTGCCTGCGTCTGTTACCATTGAAGATGTTTCCCACGAAGACGTCATCGAAGCCCGCCGCAATATTCCTTTGACGGCGATTGAACTTGGACGCGCGGCGATTGTAAATGGCGAAGTCGGTGTGATCTCGCTGGCTGCCGGCGTCGGCAGCCGGTGGACTCAGGGTGCCGGTGTCGTGAAAGCACTGAATCCATTCTGCAAAATGGGTGGTCATTGGCGTTCGTTTCTGGATATCCACTTCGCCAAAACGCGGCGAGTCGCAAGGGAATTTGGTATCTCACCACTACATGTCGTGTCGTCGGGTTATCTTACCGATTCTCCAATTCGCGACGCCGTGGAACGACTGAACAAACTCAGTGCTGGCGGCATTTTCCGAGTTTCCCGCGGTGCATCAGTCGGTCTTCGGATGGTTCCGACTTTGCGTGACCTCCAGTTTACATGGGAAGAAGTCGCCCAGCAGGTATTGGATCAACAGAAGGAAAAAGTCAGGATCAGTCTGCGGTCCGCATTGATGAACTGGGCTCGCACAGCCGGCGAAGCATCGGACTACACCGACAATCTTTCGTCACAGTGCATGCACCCGGTCGGCCATTGGTATGAAGTCCCCAACATGCTGCGAAACGGCACATTGCGACAGATGCTGACCGATCGACCGCATTTGAAATACCTGATGCTGCACAATATCGATACGCTCGGAGCCAACATCGATGCCGGTTGCCTTGGCCTGCATATTCAGTCCAATGCTGACCTGTCATTCGAAGTCATCAGTCGCCGTCTGGAAGACCGAGGCGGCGGATTAGCAAGAGTGGATGGCCGAGTCCGTCTCGTGGAAGGCCTCGCTATGCCGCGCGAAGAAGATGAATTCCAGTTGTCGTGGTACAACTCACTGACCACGTGGATCGACATCGATCGCCTGCTGTCGGTCTTCGGCCTTGACCGAGCGGCCTTGAGCAATCCAAAACTCGTCGATGCCGCTATCCGGGAACTCGGACGCCGCATGCCCACGTACATCACGCTCAAGGACGTCAAGAAACGCTGGGGCCACGGTCAGGAAGACGTGTTCCCGGTATCGCAGTTCGAAAAACTCTGGGGCGATATGACAGCCCTCTCGGACGTCAATTGTTCGTTCCTCGTCGTTCCCACACTCCGTGGCCAGCAACTCAAGGACCCCGCCCAACTTGACGGCTGGTTGCGAGACGGTTCCGCCGCACATGTGGAATCGCTGTGTGCGTGGTAGGGTGCGTGGAACGCACCGGTTTTTTCGCGTTGCGTTCCGATGCCGGATGAATCCCCATGCACTCACGGTGTGTTTCGCTGCGCACACCCTAACTTGCACCACGGAACTGTAAAACCGCCTCAACTGGCTTCGCACTAATCAGAAGCATACACTTGCGGCATACCGGACCGAGTTTATTTCAGCAAGAATGGCTGCAAGACTTGGGCTCTAACAACTGAATCTGACTTTTGCTGTGACAGATCACGCCGCCCGTGACGAAGTCCTAGCGGATGAGGTGGGCCAGATGAAATCGCTTGTGCAGACGTTTTGCGCGGAAGCAGTCCAGAGCTTTTGGATGCGTGCCTGGGAATCGCCTCGCGCAGTTGAGTAGTGTATGACTTCGCCTGGGGTTGCGACCACTGAGAGTCGCCTTGTCTGAAAATGTTGAATCTCAATTTGAGTTCACTCCCGATTTATTAGGATCAACCATGGCTGGAACTCTCTTCACGGATGTCAGGATTCTCGATTGCACGGGGGCCGAACCGTTTCTCGGTGAGGTGCTGGTGGAGGCGGCACGCATCGCGGTCGTCGTTCGTGAGCCTCAACGATTGTCGCGCGAAGGCGTGGACGTGATCGATGGCCGCGGGGCGACACTCATGCCGGGTTTAGTCGAGTCGCATGCGCATCTGAGCATCGACGATGCGGCGGAACTCGTGCAGATCGGAATGATTCCGGCGGAGGAGACGACACTCATTGCGGTCCGGAACGCCCGGCTCTACCTTGACTGCGGCATCACCAGCTGCATCAGTGCCGCGTCGGCGAAACCCCGGACGGATGTCGTCATTCGCAACGCGATCAACAAGGGTGAGATTCCCGGTCCGAGGTTGCTGGCGGCAAGTCCGTGGCTGACGGTCACGGGCGGTCTGGGAGACATGCGATCGCTGAATATGCCCCACATGTCGTCGATGGCGATCATGCTCGATGGGCCGGAGGAATTTCGCCGTACCACGCGTGAACTGATCCGCGAAGGTGTGGATATCATCAAGCTTGTAATCTCCGGCGACACGTTTGTGCCGCACGCTCCATCGCACACGACTGTGATGAGCGAAGCCGAAGTCGCCGCCGCTGCGGAGGTCGTTCACGCTCACGGCAAGCGGATGAGCGCGCATTGTCGCAGCGCCGATTCCGTCAAGCTCGCAGTGAAACACGGTGTGAAAGTGATCTACCACGCCAACTTCGCCGACGAGGAAGCGATCGATCTGCTGGAAGCCAACAAGGGCTGGGTGTTCGTGAGTCCCAACATCGGCTTCACGGCGACGGCATCGTATGCAGGGGAGAAGTGGTTTACAGAGGCGCAAGTCCTAGAGTTCGGTTTCCGCGAGGAACTGGCAGGGGCTGCAAAAGGACTCAAAGAGTTAAAAAAACGCGGCATTCGCATTCTGGGTGGCGGCGATTATGGTTTCTTCGTGACGCCTCACGGCGAGAACGCCCGCGACCTTGATCATCTCATCCGCTACTGCGACTTCACACCGATGGAAGCGCTGCTCACCATGACAAAACACGGTGGAGCCGCGATGGATTTACCCAACGAGCTGGGACAGATTCAACCAGGTTTTCTCGCCGATCTGCTGCTGGTCGCAAGTAACCCGCTCGTGGATCCGAAAGTACTGCTTGACCGCAGCAACTTGCTCGCGGTCATGAAAAACGGGCAGTTTCACCGGCGACCGGCATGAGGTGCACCCATTCGATTGCATTGCACGACGTCGGGGTTCACAATCGCGGTGGTGCCTGTGTCCCGCGATTCGACTCAAGTCAGTTTCCTCAGGAGTCCCCTCAGTGAATCCCTTCCAGAATTCCACGCGCCGTGCGTTCATGCAATCGACTTCCGCCATGGCCGCAGCGCTGTATGTGAGCGGCCTGCCGGCGGCTCCGTCAACACAGGAGAAACTTCGCATCGCCGTGATTGGTTGCGGCGGGAGAGGAGGCAGTAATCTGCAATCGGTGTCGTCGGAACATATCGCGGCTCTCTGCGATGTGAACGCCAATAATCTCAACAAAGCCGCTGAGCAGCACACGAAAGCCCGAAGAAACACAGATTTTCGCCGCGTTTTTGATCACCCTGATGAATTCGATGCGGTCGTCGTCAGCACTTGCGAACACACGCATGCCTTTGCGACTCTGCCCGCGCTGCAGCTGGGCAAACATGTGTATTGTGAAAAGCCGCTGACGCACGGAATTTATGAAGCTCGGCGAATTCGCGAAGCGGCCGCAACCGCTGGCGTGGCGACACAGATGGGGACCCAGATTCACGCCGAAAACAATTATCGCCGCGTCGTGGAACTCATTCAGACCGGTGCGATCGGAAAAGTTTCCGAATGCCATGTGTGGGTCGGGCGGGCCTGGGGACTGCAATCTCCGGAGGAAGCCAAGGCGCACGGAGATATCGTGTCTGTGCAGGATCGCCCGGCAAACGCTGATCCGATTACGCCGGAACTGGACTGGGATCTGTGGCTTGGACCGGCTCCGGAACGACCTTACAACAACGTCTACTTTCCAGGTCCAAAGTGGTATCGCTGGTGGGACTTCGGCAACGGGACGATGTCCGATCTGGGAAGTCACTGGGTCGATCTGCCGTTTTGGGCTCTGAAATTGAAAGCCCCGAAAACCATTGAACCTTTCGGTGGTCCGGCGCACAGGGAGCTCGCTCCGGCATCCATGCATGTGCGTTATGAATACGCGGCTGAAGGGGATCAGCCGGAAGTAGCGCTCACCTGGTATCAAGGCACGCATCGTCCGGAGATTCCGGCCGCAGCCGGCATCGCCGGTTGGGATAGCGGCGTGTTATTCATCGGCGACAAGGGAATGCTGGTGTCGGATTACGGTCGCTACAAACTGCTGCCGGAAGAGAACTTCAAAGGCTTCAAGCCGCCGGAACCGTTTATCCCGGCGTCCAGAGGTCATCATCAGGAATGGATTCACGCCTGCAAAACGGGCGAACCTACCACTTGCAACTTTGAATATTCCGGATGGCTGACGGAAGCTAATCATCTGGGAAATGTGGCGTATCGCGTCGGCAAAAAACTGGAATGGAACGCCGCCG
This sequence comes from Planctomycetaceae bacterium, assembly GCA_947476295.1. Lineage (GTDB taxonomy): Bacteria > Planctomycetota > Planctomycetia > Planctomycetales > Planctomycetaceae > SXXK01. The sequence continues at coordinate 47,947 of CANJQC010000004.1, forward strand.
AAATGCGCGCGACGAATGCTCCTGAAGCGGACCAGTACATTAAACGCGAGTACCGGAAAGGCTGGAGTCTGACGTAGGATTTTGTAGCTTGACTCTCCAGAGTCGAGCGCCGTGTAGGGTGGGACCAGCGGAGCGCAGGCCCACCATTTCTCTTTGGTGGGCCTGCGCTTCGCTGGTCCCACCCTACGGTTTATGACTATCGGACGGAAAGTTCATTCATGCAATCCCGGAATTCCAGGATCGGACTCATCTTGTTCACGATCTACCTGATCGTGTACGCAGGGTTCGTGTTCCTGAATGCGTTTGCTCCTGATCAAATGGAAGCCACTCCCATTGCTGGCCTGAACATCGCCGTGCTGTATGGTTTTGGGCTGATCATCGGAGCCATCCTGCTTTCCGGACTGTACGGCTTCCTGTGCCGCGAAAAATCTTCGCCAAACAATCGGGAGCCGCGAGCATGATTCACGAACTCTCGTGGAAAGCTGTGATCTTCTTTTCCATCTTCGTGGGTTTCACACTTGGTCTGAGCTTCTGGCTGGGGCGTAAGGCGAAATCATCCGAAGGCTTTTTCGCGGCCCACGGACAGATCCCGTGGTTCGTCAACGGAATTGCGTTTGCGGGAGACTATCTGTCAGCGGCATCATTCCTCGGTATCTGCGGAATGATTGCGTTCTACGGCTATGACGGATTTCTGTATTCCATCGGTTACCTCGCCGGCTGGATCGTGGCCTTGTTCGTAATCGCCGAACCCATGAAGCGGCTGGGACGGTTTACGTTTGCGGATGCCCTGGATTCGAAGTTCAATTCACCGGGAATCAAACTGGCGGCTGGTATCAGTACGCTGGCGGTGAGCATTTTCTATCTGATCCCGCAGATGGTCGGTGCCGGTGTGCTGGTGCAGCCACTGCTGGCATTGCCGCACTGGGCGGGCGTGGTTCTGGTCGGGACCGTTGTCATTATGATCGTCGTAACGGCCGGAATGGTGTCGACGACATGGGTCCAGTTTCTCAAAGGCACGCTGCTGGTTTTCTTCAGTGCCATTCTGACATGGATGATTCTGCAGAAAGGGTTCAAGGTCGAACAGGGTGGCAACGATGGCTACAAATTCCGCACGCTCACAGTCACTGCTGACGACCTGACAAACGATGATGGATCGCTCGGAGGTCTGAGTAACGTTGATGTCCTGCCGACACCGGAAGGCTGGGATAAAACCAAACAGTCCTATGTTCATTTGCTGGATCGTCAGACGAAACGCACGACGGTATTCCATGTCGTCAAGCCCGCCACGGACGGCAATCCCATGACATTGACAGAAGCGCAGACGGTCACAAAACTGGCTGACGGCGGACGCCTGATCAACGGACTTCCCAAGGGGAACGGGCAGGGTCAGGCCGTGTTGCATCCGATTGGTTATCTGAAATCCTTGCCGGATGGAAAGACGGAAACCGGACCAGTGTCCCCGATGGAATTCTTCAGCATTCTGCAGCAAAGTGAAGTTGTGCTGTGGCGAAATGAGAAAATTCTGCTCGCTGACAAGGCCGAGACCACAGTCTATTACCAGAAAATTACTCCGGGCTCGCAAGTGCTGCGTCCCGGCGAAAACCCGATCTTCAAGGGGATTCGCAGCGAAAAATTTTCGGACAAGATCAACTTCCTGTCGCTGATGCTGGCACTGTTCTGCGGCACGGCTTCATTGCCGCATATTCTGATTCGCTACTACACCGTCAAGGATGAAAGCAGTGCCCGGCGGAGCACGATCGTCGGCATCGCCAGTATCGGATTCTTCTACGTCTTGACGCTGTATCTGGGGCTCGGTGCCATGACCAGCGGTGCGCTGGATCTGTCTGACGACAACATGGCCGCTCCGCTGCTCGCCAAGAGTATGAACACATGGCTGTTCGCGGCGATTTCAGCGATTGCATTTACGACCGTGCTGGGCACCGTGAGCGGACTCATCCTGGCCTCGGCTGGTGCAGTGGCCCACGATCTGCTGGGCAGTGCGTTCGGAGTCCAGATGAATGACGACGAGAAAGTGCGCGTCGCGAAACTGTCGTCCGTGGTTGTGGGCGCGATCGCGATTGTGCTGGGGATTCTGTTCAAGGACATGAACGTGAGTTTCCTCGTGGGCTGGGCGTTCAGCGTTGCGGCATCGGCCAATCTGCCATCGCTGGTCATGATTCTGTTCTGGCCTCGCGTGACACGTCAGGGCATCATTACCGCAATTGTGGTTGGCATGGTTTCGTCTCTTGGCTGGATTCTGCTGAGTGCTGAAGCCTTCGAAAAGGTCTATGGTCTTGACGTGCTGAAGACCCCGGCCATCGTGCCGTTCAGCCAGCCCGGCATCGTGACAATTCCTCTCGGGTTTTTGACTCTCATTGCTGTGTCACTGATGACGCAGCGACGTGAGGAACCGAGAATGGCCGCAAATGGCCGCGAATAAATTGCAGGAACATCCGCGTTCGGCAATTCATGTTCGGTTTCCCGGATGCAATCTACCCGGATATCGTGTTTAAGCGCTCGCCTGCCCAACCCACTTTATGGAGCCTGATGATATGAAAAAACTGCCAACGTTACTTGTGATCTACGCGGGGGTCGCGATGTTTTCATCTGGTGCGCAATGCTTCGCCCAGAATGCAGAACCAGACTCAAATGAGAACGAAGTGCGGTGGGTGCAGATTCGGTTGCGGACTGAGGGAACAGAAGTCGCGTCGCCGGAACTTCATGGAGGGCGATTGCCTCTGAATGAGGGACATGCACGTGTTGGTCTATCATTTGCTGAACCGCCACCTGCCGGGGCTCCAAATTTTGGGACACCCAATTCTGGCACTCCAGGGCTACGAATGGGAACTCGTTCTGAGATGCACCAAGGCCAGGGACCGCAAATTCGCCATCTGGAAGCTCACGGTCCCGAAGGACCATTCGCAGAAGATCGTAGACGAATTGCGGCGCTCACGGAATCTGCTGAACGCATTGCGCGGGCAGGTCTGCCGGATGTTGCTCGTGGACTGCGTGAGCGCGCTGGCGAAATTGAACGGGAACTTGTGGAGAAGCATGAACGGATGCAGCAGGAAGATCATCGGCGGGCACAAGCGGAAGTCCGGGAGCATCTGCAACAGCAGCGCCGCATGGAACAGCGGCGAGAGGGAATCGAACACGGCGATCACTCCGCACAAACTCTGCGTGAACTGCACGAACAAGTAGCAATGATTCGTAATTGCGAAATTCCGTGCGGAGTCAAACCTTTTTCGCAATGAAACCAGCATATTTCATTGCACCCGTGTTGTAGGCGTCCAGCAGTGTTTGAAAGCGATCAATGAAGATGACCTGACTCGGATCAATCTAGGAGGCCACTCGGCGAATTCCGAAACGATTGACGCGATCACGACAGATCTCCCAGGTCCGGGAGACTCGGCTGGTCCAGTCATTCACACAAGTCACCTTCAGCCCTGCTGCAGTCAGCCAGTTAACGTAGTCCGCTTCTGATCCCAGGGACGGACAGAAGAAGCCTTCACAAACATCGTAGACCAGTTTTTTCTGCGGCTGACTCAGCGGATCATCGCCAGCCAGCCACGCACAGATCGCCACTTTGCCTCCGGGTCGGATCCATGTCGACATTTTCTGGAAGAAGGCGGCCTTGTCGCAGCCGGGCGGCATCCGTATCCGCATCAAAACTTATCATATCAAACACCAATTCACCGGCGTCCTGCTTTGCGCCAAGTTGTATCGAGCCACTTTTCAGTTGCCCTTCGATGCCGTGTTGATGCCCAAGTCCGGTCTTACCGACAAATGTGTAGATGCGACTCTTTTTCAGGCTGACCTGATTCTGCTCCAGTTGTTCATTCTTTTCCTGAGTCGATTCCGACGACGTGCTACTTGATTTCTGACCTTTCTGGTCTGGTTCGCCAGACGACGCAGATGCAGTCCAGAGACCAGTCACTCCGAGAGCAACCAACGCGGCCGCGAGAACACTGCGACGCGATGATGTTATCGATCGCGATTCGTCTATAGATCGTTGGAATCCCTCGACCGCTTCTTCAATCCTGAATACCCGACAACATTGCAACGCCCCCCTTGACCGCACCCCACCAAACAGCGACAGTACATGGCAGTTAGATACTGCAATTATCGTAGTTTTGTCGAGACTAGGTTTCTGTGGTTCTCGAATGGTAGCACGAAACTCAGCTCGATCAGATGCAGCCCGAACATCGATCTCATAATGACGATCAATCTTGGCTCTCGAAACCGTCAATCCGAATTGATGGATGATCCGTTACTGAACGGCAATACTCACCGTCAGGCGCTCGCAAGTCTCAGACGAATTAACTGGTTGAGTCGATCAGACAGAACGGTCTGGAAAGAGATTCTCAAGCAGGCCAAAGCGAATTCATGCGAAAGACCGCTGACCATTCTGGATATTGCGGCTGGCGGTGGCGATCTTGCCATTCGACTGGCCAGTCTCGCTGAGCGGGATGGTGTTTCGGTGGCAATCGATGGTTGCGACATCAGCCCCACCGCCCTAGATTTTGCAACAGACCAGGCAACGGCGACCCATCGTGACAACGTAAGATTCTTTCAGTGCGACGCACTTCTGCAGCCATTTCCTCGGCCAGAATACGATGTCGTGATGTGCAGCTTGTTTCTGCATCATCTGAAGGAAGCAGATGCCATACTGCTCATGCAACGCATGAAAGCGGCTGCAACGCAACTGATTCTCGTTGATGATCTGAGGCGCACGAGGCTTGGTTATTGGCTGGCATGGCTGGGCTGCAGAATTCTGACGCGATGTCATGTCGTTCACGTTGACGGGCCAATGTCTGTCGAAGGCGCGTTTACTTCGAGCGAGGCTTTGGGCATCGCCGCAAAGGCTGGACTCCCACACGCCGCTCTGCAGCATCACTGGCCGCAGCGATTTACAATGTCATGGCGTCCAAACAATCGAGACGTCAATGCAGGATAGCCATTCCATCGACTCTCAGCATTACGACGTCGCGATCATCGGAGCCGGCATCGCCGGATCGATGGCTGCGTTACTGAGTTCTCGTGCTGGACTGCAAACGGCGCTGCTGGAACGTCACCGCTTTCCTCGCCACAAAGTTTGTGGCTGTTGCGTGAATGGACGCGCATTCCAGATTCTAAAGCAGGCTGACCTAGAATCCGGACTGAGACAACTTCAACCCGCGACAACGTCGTCGCTTGCCGTGCGGTATCTCGGCCGCGAACTCAATGTGCCAATGCCGACTGGTTTTGCGGTTTCACGGCGAACGATGGATCAATGGCTTGTCGATGAAGCAATTGCTTCCGGTTGTCAATTTGTGGACGAGGTAACGGCTTCGGTTCAGCCGCTCGCATCTGAGTCTGATGGAGCGCCCCCTGAAATCACGGGCTCCAGCAAGGCGGATCACCCGCAAGAACGAACGATTCAGCTTCGATTCGCGACTCGCCACTCTCCCAATGGCACGACAGCATGCGACGATGAAAATGCAGCGTCGTCGAATGTTCAGGTCTTCGCCAAGGTTGTCCTGGTCTGTGATGGGCTCGGCCATCCAAGTCTCCAACTCATTCCGTCTTTCAAGGCCGCGCCCGAGGCTGGTTCCAGAATCGGTCTGGGAGCCGTGTTTCCTCGTGCTGCTGCGGATGCCTGGATCCGACAAGGTGAAGTGCTGATGGCAGTTGCACCGCAGGGATATGCCGGAGTTGTGGAAATTGAGAACAACCAGCTGAATCTTGCCGCCGCGATCGATCCATCGTGCCTGAATAAGTCGAACTCGCCGCTGGATTGCCTCGCGAATATCTTTCGTTCGGCCGGTGTTCCGATGCCGCACGAACTTCAGCATGCGACCATCAAAGGCACCGTCCCGCTGACTCGATCCGCCCGACGCATTGCCGGGCATCGCTTGTTCCTGCTCGGGGATTCCACGGGCTATGTCGAACCATTCACCGGTGAAGGCATGGCTTGGGCTCTCACGGCGGCCACGGCTGCAATTCCTTTCGTGGTCTCGGCGATTCGTAATGGCTGGTCAGATGAACTCATCAATCGCTGGCAATCGTCCTTCAACGACATGACCTGTACGCAGCAGAAGATCTGCCGCGTGTTGTCAGCGACTCTCAAGCATCCTTGGCTGTTGCCACCGGTCATGACGACCTGTCAGTTATTCCCATCGCTGACACAGCGCCTGGTCAGCCGGATCAATCGGGTTCCAAAGGCCATGGAAATTGTCTGATGAAAAGTTTCGAGATACTTGGCCTTGGCACTGCGTTGCCCGAGCATTCGATTTCACAAGCCGGTATGGCGACCTTCGCAACCACGTGTGTTGCGCCGGAACTGACTGGTTCCAAAAATCCTTCAGGACTGATCCAGGCGTTGTATCGGCGCGCCGGCGTTCAGTCGCGTCACAGTGTGCTGCTGGAATCCTCTTCGGACGATGAAGCAACTGCCGAACGTTTCTTCGAATTCGTCAAAGGTCCCGAAGATCGCGGCCCGGGAACTGCCGAACGCATGAATCGCTTCGAAATCGAAGCTCCAAAAATCGCGATGAAAGCAACAGACAAAGCGATCAAGGAAGCAAAGATCGATCCTGCCGAGATCACGCACCTGATCACCGTGTCCTGCAGCGGTTTCAGCGCTCCGGGAGTGGACTTGCATCTGATCGAGACTCTCGGACTCGCGCGCAGCGTCGCGCGGACACACGTCGGCTTCATGGGCTGCCACGGTGCATTGAACGGCCTGCGAGTGGCCCATAGCTTTGCGGCGGCTGATCCGAACGCCGTGATCGCAATGTGCGCCGTAGAACTCTGCACGCTGCATCACCAGTATGGCTGGGATCCGCAGCAGATCGTGGCAAATTCCCTCTTCGCAGACGGTGCTGCAACAATCATCGGCCGAGCAACCTCTCGCAGCGACGGCCGCTCACAAAAGCTTCCTGGCCGACTTGTGGACAACTATTCATTCGTTATTCCTGACACCAGCGAGCTGATGACATGGAAAATTGGAGACAACGGATTTGAAATGACGTTATCCCCCGAAGTGCCCGGCGTGATCACGCGCATGCTGCCGGGCGCCCTCCACGAATTTCTGGGGCGAAACGGCCTGACGCTCAGTGAAATCAAGAGCTGGGCCATTCATCCTGGCGGTCCAAGAATCCTAGCTGCCACCGCCGAAGCAGCGGGCCTTTCCGATGCACAAATTGACGCATCCATCAGTGTCTTCCAGCGATGCGGCAACATGTCATCACCAACGGTATTGTTCATTCTGGACGAATTGCGAGCCCGCAACGCCAGCCTTCCCTGCGTAATGCTGGGATTTGGTCCCGGCCTCAATGTTGAGATCGCGCTGCTGCGATAAGGCAGTAACCACCGATTTTGTCACCACGTCTGTAGAAGTTTTGAACGTGACGGCGGTGAGATGGTTGGCATGTTTCTAGGTGGATTCAACTTTGGCTCCGGTGGCGATGTTGGTTTTGTTCGCCTTCCAAATCGTATGTGTACGTGGATGTGCCGTCGGCTTCCATCAGGTGCTGGCACCGGCATTGACGCCGTCGCACCGTCTCCACCGGCCCCGGGATTCCAGACAAACCACGTTCCGAAACTGAAACCGTAGTTTGTTGGATACACGTCACTCCCTCTGGAGTTCGGGGATGTGATAGATCCACATCGAGTACCCCACGCGACTGACGGGGCGGTACTTCTGCATGTAGCGATAGCTTCCATGCCGCTCGAACAACTCGTGGACGCTGATGGCGTACCAACCCGGTTCGGGAATGAGATTCTGTTGCGGATCGGACTCAGGCGAAGACATCTTCGGAGGCCACTGGCAGTCGATGCCGATTTCTTGCGGAGACACAAAACCTGCGCAGATACAGTACATAGGGCGAGCTTCGGGATGGTCTTTGATCCAATGCTTCAGCCGGATCAAGTCCTGACCCCAGTCTACGTTGGCATCGAGCAGGTATCGATGTCCACCCAGCGGGCCTCCCGCCAGTTCATTGAAGTACGACATGCTGTGGGGATAAATCCACAGACTGCTCAAGGTACTCCAGACGAGCAATCCCAGGAATGATCGCGCGGCCCAGCGCGGCCACGGTTGATTCCACAGCTTGCTGATTAGCACAAACGCGGCTGGCAGAGAAGGCAAAATATAACGGATGTAGCGTCCAAAACCCGTCTGGGAGCACACCAGAACGAACACCACGATCGCGGGCACGATTAAAACCATCTCATCCCGTGTCAGCTTCAGCCCGCATCGCGGGACAACATGACACACGACGACGATCATAAACAGCAATAGCATTCCGAGTGGCAACTTCAGGCAGGCTGCGACGGGATAGTAGTACCACCACCCTCGATCCGACCACGTCCGGAACAGGTACGATTCCAATCCCTTTTCGAAATCGACCTTCTGAAGATCGATTCCGCGGACATAATTGTACGGCAGGGGAATCGGACACTTCGCGAGAATAGTGTCGCAAAAGCGGTTGCCCGGAGTCCCTGTGATCTGATTCCCCGTGAGAGCCTGGGAGACAAATTCATACTTCCCCAGTGAACGTCCAGTGCCCTCAAACCCATAACCGACGTTGATGACGTAGACACCGAGAATCAAAAGGAGTCCCAACTGACCGATATCGGTCTTAAAATTTACTCGCTCCACGAGGCCAGGCCGTCTCCAAACCAACCACAAAAGCGGCCAAACGACGAACAACACAATCCACGTCATCTTCGTCAGTTCACAGACTCCCAGGGTGATCCCCGCCCAGAACGCGGATTTCCAGGTTCCGTTCGCCAGCCAATTTCGAAACGTGAACGCCGCCAGCAATCCGAAACTCGCCGCCGCCGCATCCGGAGTAAATGTCGATCCCCACCCCAGAACCACGGGAGACAGACACCATAGAACGCAAGCGACAAAACCACTTCTCGGACCATAGAGCGATCGTCCCCACAGGAAGCACATCCACCCGCCCAGGACCGTGAACGGCAGGCACAGCAACCTCCCCGCCGTGAAATACCACTCGGCCCCTGGGCGATTCGCCCGAATGAAATCCAGCCCCAGTTCGAACTCTGTTCGAACGGACGGACTATCCGACGCCTGGCTCCAGTCCACATGTGGATTTCCGAACGCTGCAGGAATCGCGGCGACGAGCTTCACCAGCGGAGGATTGACCCGATAAATGTGGAAATTCCCGAAACGCCATTGATAAATTCCAGCAGTCAAGTGACCCACTTCGTCATTGACCGGGCTGTTCCAGTAGGCAATCCATCCGAGCATCGCCAGATGCATCAGAAGCAATCCGGCGACCGCTTTTCCGTACGTCACGCGATCTGTCCCCAACATCAAAACTCCCCCATAACGGCATCATCATTCTGCGTGCCGCACCGGAGCCACAACCCGGTGCCCATTGACTTGAATGATCAGCGCACCGAGTGATCCACCAGCAGAATATGCACCAATCCCTCATCGCGATCACAACCAACAGTTCGACCCACCGTAAACGCAGGCCGAGCGAATTTTTGCAACACGACATTTGCCCCAAAAATCCCAAGCTTACTCGCTTGACAGTATAGGCGGGGGGGGTAAGGATAACACTTCAGTTGTACGTCGTACCACAGCCCGTGATTTTTTTGTGGGACCGGTGAAAACGTGCGTCCGTGGATTTATCGTTTGCAAATCGTCCTTGCGGCTATTGTCGCACTCGTAACCGTTGTCGTTATCGGGCGGTCTTCGCTGATCCAGCACGGGCTCGCGCAGTTCGACGGGTTTGTTGTAGTCGTCGATGGGCCGCAGCGAGAGTTATCAGCAAAAACGGGTGAAACCCTACCCATCGACTTCCGACTCACCAATGTGACTTCCCAGCCGGTGGAGGTTGTGGGGATCAGGACCGGGTGTGGTTGCGCATCCGCAGAACCGGTTCCCTGCATCATCGCCGGGCATTCGACGCAGACCGTGCGTCTCATGCTCTCGGTGCGGGGTCAGTCAGCGGGCGCGACCTTCGAACTTCAGCCAGAGCTTTACCTCGACCGCCCAGCCCGCAAGGTAGGGCTGTCGATTCGCGTGAGTGTGACCCAGTGAGATGTTCTCACTGGATGACAGACGAATGGCGGGATGGGTTGTCCTGCCGAAGTGTGAATTAACTGAGGATCTGAATCATGATTCAAAAGACATTTTCATTTTTTCTCGTGATGGTGGGGGCTGCCTGCTTTGTTGCCGGAACGTGCCAGACTGCGGCAGCGAGCGATCGGGGCTGCGGCTTGAATCAAATGCCCTGCGCTGGCAACACCTGCAGCGCTGCGGGCAAGACTTGTGCCGTAGATGGTGAGGGTTGTTCCGGGTGTTGATGATTGGCAGCTATCAAGGTTGAAAACCAATGAACTCTCGTTGCCTCAGTCTGCTAGTTGGCTGGCTGTGTTTGGTGTGTGGGCATGTCGATGCTGTGGACCGAGTGATCGATCCGTTGGTAATGGAGGAACTGCGGACACAAGCCGTGCCGGCTTGGCAGGCTGCGGAACGGGAGTTTCGATCTATCGACGTGACTTACACGGTGTCTAACAAGGAGGGGCCTCGAGACAAGCTGAAACTCTTTTCAAAACAGACGTTTCAGTTCGCCTACGACGCCGATCGTCAGGTCAGGTTGCTGCGCACGCAGAAAGATGGAGTTTTTGGAAAGGATCATGACGCGGCGAATGCGAGATATGAGTTTGACGTGTGGGCACCGGACATAAATGCCCGGGGTACGCTAACTCGGGTTCAACTCTTATCATCTGCTGCCATGAATAATAGGCAGCCCGACGGTGAAGTTTCCAATTTGAATTTTGCACTGTGTCGTTTGCAAGCCGAGTGTCGGATGAATCGCATGCCACTCGTGAAGTTAGTGGATCCCATGCAATTCGAAACAGTAGAAGCTGTGAAGTTTGATGAATCGGGCCACAGCCTTATCCGCTACTCCGCAAAGTTCGTGGGACAGGAAGACCGGTTTCTAAAACGAGGCAGGACATATACCGCAACGTTCGATCCTGCCCAGCGATACCGTTCTGTCGCGTGGCGAATTGACATCTCCGACGACAGTTACGATGAGTTCCGAATCTCGTACCACGAACGGGACGATGTGCGTACCCCGCGCGAAATCGTCTACACCGCTGAAAATGGATCGCAGTTCTCGGAGCAAATTTGGACCTACGAACTGCCCAAGCCCTGCACCATCCCGGACGCGGAGTTTTACCTCCCACACTACGGATTCTCCGAGTCGGTGCTAGAGACGCTAGGCCCTAACCCGTGGCGGATCCGTCTGATTCTCATTAACGTGGGTATCTTGACGATCGTTATCGGGGCGTGGCTGCTCCGCCGTCGAGCCGCCAAGGCACATGAACGCTCGTCTCCTTGAGGGGTAATGGGATTGCGATGTTGGCTGAGTCGGGGGGGGGGCGGGCGTTCAAGTTTAGGTGACCGTTTACGGGTCGAACAGCATTTTTGCAACAGGTTGACCGTGTAGGGAAGATTAAACGGCTCCGGCTCAGGCGTCTTTGATTCACGATCCGCACCAATAAAGACGCCTGCCCCGTTTGATGTTTCCTGAGCGATGTCCTCAATCGCGTTCTTTATAACTACAATCAGTCGGTCTCACGCAAAGGTCAACGTTTCGATGCGTCTCGAAAGACCTTTCATGGCTTTCGGTTCAATTTCAATTGATGGTAAGTCGCTCGTGATTCCTTCGAATTCATTGCGTGCTGATCGAATTGTCGTGATGACTCGTTTTCCGGAACCGGGACGGACCAAGACGCGACTGATCCCGGCCTTGGGTGCGGATCGCGCAGCGGCGGTGCATCGGCGCTTGATCGTTTGCACGCTGAACGTCGTATCTCAATGGGCAGAAGCACATGACTGTGACATTGAAGTGCGATATACGGGCGGTGACGAATCGCAATTTCTCGCTCAGTTTGGTGTACAACCCCGTTACGCGCCGCAGTCGGAAGGATCTCTGGGTCAGCGGATGAATTCTGCGGTCGAGGCGGCATTCTCCGACGGTGCAAAACGCATCGTGATCATTGGAACCGACTGTCCCGGACTAGAGGCTTCGCATCTGACGCACGCATTTGAGCAACTTACGGACCGCGATGTTGTCATTGGACCGGCAACGGACGGCGGCTATTATCTGTTGGGAATGCGACGTCACCTGCCACGGCTTTTTGATGACATCGCCTGGGGCACAGAGACCGTTTTTCGGCAGACGCTGGAGAGAGCTGCCGAAGCCCGTAACACCGTGGGTCTACTTCCAATGCTCTCTGACGTCGATTACGCTGAAGATCTTATTCAATGTCGGCGGAGTGAAGATCAATTCCGCGACGTGCTGCCGAGAACGATGCCTGGCCGAATCTCGGTCATCATCCCGACACTGAACGAAGCTGCCAACATCACAGCAACGCTTGAACACATCTGTAATCGACCGAACGTGGAAGTCATCGTGGCCGACGGCGGCAGCGATGATCAAACTCCGGAACTGGTTCGGGTGGCAGGAGCAACCGTCGTACAGTGCAATAAAGGTCGCGGTAAGCAGATGAACGCCGGGGCGGCACTTGCCCGTGGCGAGATTCTGATATTCCTGCACGCAGACACCAAATTGCCGGATGATTTTGCAGATCACGTGTGTCAGACCCTTCGCGACGGGACCTCCGGAGGAGCCTTCAGACTGCGCATCGGAGCGAGTGGCTGGATGCTAAGGCTGATTGAATCCGCCGCCAATCTGCGTTCGCGCTGGTTGCAGTTGCCATATGGAGATCAGGCAATTTTTGTGCCTGCATCCGTCTTCTTCCACATGAACGGATTTCAGCATTGGCCGCTGATGGAAGACTACGACTTCTGCTGTCGACTTAGAAAAATTGGCAGGATTGCCCTTGCATCGGCATCCGTGACGACGTCGGCTCGCCGCTGGCAGCGACTTGGTGTGTTGCGAACCACGCTGACCAACCTGGTCTGCATTGCGGCATTTCGACTGGGTGTTTCGCCGGTAACGCTGGCGCGTTGGTATCGATGAGGGGGGGCATATCTATGGCTATCGCGAGGCTGAAATATCCTGTCTCTAAAACCAACACGCGATCGGTGGCAGTCTCCACTCAACATTTAGCAGTCGAAATACATCGCAAATTCATAAGGATGCGGGCGGCGATTGATGGCAGTCACTTCGTCATCGCGTTTATGCTGAATCCAGCGTTCGATCACATCGGGTGTAAACACGTCGCCTCGCAGCAAAAAGTCATGATCACGTTCCAAGGCGTTTAGAGCTGCGTCCAGTGACGGCGGCGTGCAGATGAGCCCGGCACGTTCTTCCGGAGCCAAATCGTAAAGATCCTTATCCTGTGGACGGCCTGGATTGATGCGGTTCTGAATACCGTCGAGCATTGCCATCAGAATCGCCGACATGGCAAGGTACGGGTTGCAGGCGGCGTCCGGACAGCGAAATTCAAAGCGACGTCGCGATTCTTCACCGGAATTGGCCGGAATACGAATTGCCGCCGATCGATTGCGATAACTGTAGGACAGATTCACAGGCGCTTCGAATCCTGGTGTCAGTCGTTTGTAACTATTGGTGGTCGGACAGCAAAACGCCAGTAATGCCGACGCATGTTGCAGGATTCCGCCAATCGCAAACATGGCCAGTTCGCTGAGTCCCCCGTAGCCAGAACCTGCGAACAGCGGATGATTGTTCTTGCATAGCGACAGCGTCATATGCAACCCGGAACCGTTATCGTTCCAGATCGGCTTTGGCATAAACGTGGCGGTCTTGCCGTACTGCGCGGCGACGTTCCGAACAATGTACTTCAGTCGCATCAGCTTATCGGACATGCAGACAAGTGTGTCGTTTCGCAGATCAACTTCGCACTGTCCGCCTGATGCCACTTCGTGATGCTGGCCTTCGGTCTTGATGCCACTGTCTTCCAGCATCATCATAATATCGGTGCGAAGATTCTGCAGCGTATCGACAGGTGGCATTGGCAAGTAACCCTCTCGATGCCGAATCTGATTTCCCCCCTGCGGACGTCCTGAGGTGCCTCGATTCCATTGACCTTCGATGCTGTCGATGTAGTAGTAGCCTTCGTGTTCGCTCTGATCGAAGCGTACGCTGTCAAAGACAAAAAATTCTGCTTCCGCCCCGAACAACGCTCGATCGGCAATGCCTGTAGACAGCATGTAGTTTTCGGCTTTGCGGGCGATGTTGCGAGGATCACGCGGATACGTCTGATGCGTCACAGGATCTTTGACGTTGCACAGCATCGCCAATGTCGATTTCATAAACGGATCTACAAAGCACGTTTGCGATTCCGGAACAACCAGCATGTCGCTTTCGTGAATCGACTGCCAGCCTCGCATGGACGATCCGTCAAACGAAAAGCCGTGCTCAAAACTTTCCTCGGTCAGCCGATCTGCAGGAATCGTAAAATGCCGCTGTGAACCGCAAAAATCGGTGAACCGCAGATCAATTGCTCGGATCTCACGTTGACGGCAGAGAGCGATTGCTTCACGAGGCGACAGTTGAGTTTCAGACATGGAGTGACAGCTTGCAGAATTGCTTGGAGTGAATTTAGTGCGGCAGCGTAGCCAAGAACAGAGCTAACCTGCAAATCACACGCCAGTCCATGTGGAAATTAGGCGGTTCGTGGACAAGACTGGTCGTGCAAAGCGACCATCTTTGGGAACAAATCGCGAATCTTCATTTGAAAAGCGAGCGGCAGGGCGTCAGCCCTCCGAGGAGTTTATCTGTGGAACACAGTCGAGGTGTCGGGATGCCCTCAAGACTCGGAGGGCTGACGCCCTGCCGCTCGCCGGGGACATTCAACAGCGGCAATCCGGAACTGCCCCGACACCGGTGTTGAATCACCATGCAGTCCTGCGCGGATTTCCATCATCAGTGGTTGAACAGAAACTCACGGCTGCTGAGGATACTCCACACCAGATCTTCAAGCACGACTCGCCTTTCTTCCACTGTGGTTGAAGCCAGAAGAGGCAGCAGTTCGTCTTTCTCGCCGGTACTCGGCAAGCGAGCAACGCAGGTGAGGAAGATTTCATCCAGCAACTCAGGATCAGACTTTGCTTCGGCCAGCCACTTTGCCAATCGATTTTCAACTGCTGCCAGTTTCTGATTGATGGTATCTCCGTTTGAGATGTGCAACACCTGCACCATACTGGGTTCATCCGACCGTTCGCATTCGCAGGTAATGCGGCGTTGATTCCGCCCAAAGGTCTGCAGGAAGTACGACTGCACCGCAGAATCGTGAAGTTGGATCGCACGAGTTCCCTTCGGGTAGTCTGTCGTATCTTTGACGTCAGATCCGAGAAAGACAATCTTGTTGAATTCCGTTGGCACATCCGTCACCTGTGAAACTGCGTCCAGCAGCACTTCCGCCATCAATCGACGCGGAAAGTAACGCGAATACTGTCGGTGGTCACCCGCGTTCTCCGACAGCGTCTCACTGCTGCGCTGGTACGTTTCGGACTGCAGAATCGTACGCATCATTGCCTTCAGGTCAAACTTCTGCTCCACCAGATAATTTGATGCAGCACTTAGCATTTCTTCATTACTGGCCGGGTTTGAAGTCCTCATGTCATCGACTTGTTCCACTAACCCGACACCGAAGAAATTCTTCCAGATCCGATTTGTGATCGAACGCGAGAACATCGCATTTTCAGGAGATGTGAGCCATGCGGCCGCGTGTTCGCGACGGTCGCCGGGAGCATCGAATGGAATCGGCGTGGCATCCAGCGGCGTCGGCATTTGAGGCTTACCGGTTTTCGGCTGCACCAGTTCTCCGGAACTCACAGTGACCAGAGTTCGCTTTCCATCGCCGCTGCGAGCATCACCGCCCCAGCCTTTTGCCCGGACTCGGGAGAAAAGATTCGCGAAAGCGTAGTATTGATCGTTCGTCCATTTTTCGAGCGGATGGTTGTGGCACTTGGCACAGCCGATGGACAGACCCAGAAAAGCCTGGCTAACCGTCTCCGCCATGTCTTCCGGAGACTGATGGATCGCGTAGAAGTTTGTCGCACCGTGTTCGATGTTGGAGCCTCGGGACGCCACAATTTCGCGAACAAACTGATCCCACGGCGTATTCTTTTCGACGCGATCATGAATCCACTTGTAAAAGGCGTTGACAGCTTCCGGGTTCACAGCCGTGCCATTCAGCAACAGCAGATCGGACCAGTGATACGTCCAGAAATCAATGAACTCCGGTCGCTGCAACAATGCCTCAATCATTCGGTCGCGTTTGTCAGCAGATTGATCGGCCAAGAAGTCGCGAACTTCAGTGCTGGTGGGCAGCGTTCCAATGGTGTCCAGATACGCGCGACGGATGAACACTTCATCCGAGCAACGCGGTGATGGCTTCAGGTTCAGACGCTGCAGCTGCAGCAGTATGGTGTCGTCGATAAAGTTACGGCGTGCGACAGAGGTAAAGACAGCAGCATCCAGCGTGTGACCATATGGCACCACGATCCGTGCAATCACGATCTGACTGGAAAACCATGCGGTCACCGCGCCTTCCCCTGGACCAACGACGGTCGTCAGACCATCCGCACCAACGGAAGCGACAGCTTCGTCTGAGGAAGAAAACTTTGCGAGCTGGGTCACATCTTCCACACGTCCGTTTGCATAGTGAGCCCGCACGATCAGAGGTTGAACACTTGCTGCTTTCAGCGTGACACGTTGAGGAAGAATTTCCAGATGGTCGAGTTTTGCATCGCCCTCAGCAGGACTTGTAACTCCCTGCGCAATCCATTCGGAAAGAATCTTGTAGTGCCAAGAATCCGTCTTCAACCGCAAGCCACCTTTATGTGGCACGGCCATTGAGGGCTTCGTCAGCATCAGACTGGCAGCCGGGTTTGCTTGTTCCACGCGGCGACCGCTTTGTAGTTCCACAAGATTGAAGTAATCTCGCTCAGGATCATATCCGCTCAGAGACAGCTTGAAGCCGCCCTTGCCCGCCAATGCACCATGACACGCACCTGAACTGCAACCTTGTTTTGCCAGCACCGGTTCGACATGATTTCGAAATGACCACTGAAACGGTTGCTCTGCGCCCGAGACTGTCACTTGCACGGAGGCGAATTCGTTTGTGGAACCAACGACACGCACGACCGCCTGTCCGTTGGCAACGGAATGAATCGTCATGCCCTCGATTCGGACCACCGCAGGATTGTCGGTTACCAGTTGCACATCGGCAGGGCCAACAGCATTGTCGCCGGAATACAGTTCGGCCAATACTTGATGCTGTGTCTCCTTTCCATCCAGTGCCAGCATTGGCGGCAGCAGTCGAATGTTGTCTTCTGCGATCACGGTGGTTGCCGTAGATGCGAGAAACACTGATAGAAACACGCATGTGGTTCGAAAGGTCATTTAAAGGGTTCTCGCTCACAGTCGGCCAGTTTTTTGAGCATACGCACTCTGCAGGGTGTGACGAGCAACGTTCAGGCACGCCGAAACACTGTCATGGTGTGCCTACGCTGTCGCTGGTCACACCCTGCAAATTCACAAACCAACCAGCCGTCAGTTCTCGCCTGGACATTTGAACTTCTGAAGAATCGGTCAATATCATGGCCAACTCGGTCCGACCATTCAAGGATCAGAACAACAGCATTTGAATTCGGTTTCCTCATCACCCACCACCACTAACTAATTCAGTTGCCCCATTTTATCAAAACTTACAGCGTAGTGTTCAGACGGTTTCCATCGCGTTTTCACGGGAAAATTAGGAGAACGAGTGAGTCACTGGAAAAACGAAATATGATTCGACTCTGCTGTTCGATTGACAAACCAGCCACGTTAACCGTAAAAACGCAGATTGTGCGGAGCATTTTTGGAAGGGTGTGTTGATTTCTACTTCCACTCGCCGAAGAATGTGTCGCTCTGTGGCTGAAGGCGTTGCATCGATAAAGTTTCTCCGGAGGTTTTAATGCTGACTGTGAAGAATTCTGTGCGTTTTGTTGTTGCTTGCGTACTGGCTGCATCAATGTTCGTGGTAACAGGTGGCGAAGCGGTGGCTCGCCCGAAGTACAAGGACGTTATCAACACGGCCTATCCTGACCTTGCCAAGAAGCACGGTACAGACGGAAAATTGACCTGTGCAGTCTGCCATCCTGACAAGGACAAGAAGAAGCGGAACAACTACGGTGTTGCTTTAGCTGGCAAGCTGTCGAAAAAGAACGAATCGGATCTGGATAAGATCAAAGAGGCTCTGACAAAAACAGAAGGCGAAAAGAGCAAGACCGAAGGCAAGACCTTTGGTGACCTGATCAAAGCCGGTGATCTTCCAGGCACCAATGAAGTAGCCGAGTAATTCTGAAAACAGCGGGTTTTCGTGAGTTTTCAGGGCGAGACTCCTCTTCGGAGCCTCGCCTTTTTATTGGCGAAACTGCGTTTCAGGGGATTCCCACGTTCAAAACTCAATTGAACTGAGACGGATATCCGATTATCCTTCGTCGTTTTCGCTAGGAATGTCCTAACCTTCTGATCAGAAACTATTTTGTACCATGAGTACCCTGAAGAAAAATAAACGCATCAAGCGGGCTGCTCAGTTCGAGCTGTACGGAGACTTGAAACCGGGCCGGGGCAACAAGAAGGTCGAACGAGGCAAGGCAAAGTATCTGGGCGGTAACGGACGCAAGACGACTGGCATTACCAAACGCGTTTACCGTCAAAATCTAAAGAAAATCCAGGTCATCGAAAACGGTTCCGTTGTCACGCGACGTGTTCCCGTGCGGCTCATTCGCTCGGGTGCCATCACGAAACCAGTCGCGACGGATCCATTCGCACTGCCTGATCACAATTAATGGCGTTTCTGTAGACAGAATGTCCGTCGGATGGCCAAAGGATATGGTCGAAGCTATAGATTTTGGGCGGCCTGAGTGCGTCGCCATTCGGATGCTGTCTGGCAGGAACTCGGACATGAATGTCCAAGCTACAGGAAACTCAGCTTCGGACGAGTTGCCACTGAAAAACCTTGGTCACTGAACATAACAACTCAACAGCTCGCGCGGTTTTTGCCTCGCGGGCTGTTTCGTTTTAGCCGAAGGATTTGCGTGCCCCATTTTCCTCTCTCTGCTCGAACACTTCGCTTCATTCTGTCTACTGCCGTTGTCTCAACCCTGTCGCTTACCGCGCAGTCCGCGATGGCTCAAACTGACGTCGCCGACATCACAGAATCTGCGCCGTCTGAAGCAATCGCTCTTGAAGGCAGGCTTATTAATCGCACTCGGCAGTTGACGTTCGAAGGTCGCCGTGCAGGAGAGAGCTACTTCAGCGCCGACGGTCGTCGGATGATTTTTCAGAGCGAACGTGAACCCGGGAATCCATTCTTCCAGATTTATCTGATGGATCTGGACACTGGCGACACTCAGCGCATTTCCCCCGGCACCGGAAAAACGACCTGCGCGTGGATTCATCCGAACGGCGAAAAAGTGCTCTTCGCATCGACTCAGGATGACCCTGCCGCCGAACAGGAGCAGAAGGCTGAGATTGAACTGCGAGCCTCCGGAACGGAACGAAGGTACTCATGGGACTATGATGAATTCTATGACATCTACGAATACGACCTACCGACGAAACAGTATCGCAAACTCACAGATACCAAGGGCTATGACGCGGAAGGATCCTGGTCGCCGGATGGATCGTTGATTGCATTTGCTTCGAATCGATCTGCGGACGAGCAGGAACTGACGGCCGAACAACGGACGGCCTTTGAGACCGATCCGGCATGGGCCAATGAAATCTATGTGATGAAGGCTGACGGTTCTGACGTCAAACGTCTGACGGCAACTCCCGGCTATGACGGCGGTCCGTTCTTCAGCCCGGACGGAAATCGTATCTGCTGGCGACGGTTTGCTGAAAACGGCGCGACGGCAGAAATCATGACGATGAACATCGACGGTAGTGATCAACAGCAGTTGACTCACCTGGGTGCCATGTCTTGGGCACCGTACTATCATCCCAGTGGGCAGTATCTGATCTTTACGACCAATCGCCATGGTTTTGCTAATTTCGAACTCTACATGGTCGATGCGGCTGGTCAACATGAACCGGTCCGCGTGAGTTACACGCCAGGATTTGATGGGCTTCCGGTTTTCAGCCCTGACGGCGATCACATGGCATGGACCACGAACCGCACGGTGACGAAACAATCACAGATCTTCATGGCAGACTGGAATCACGCACGAGCCCTCGAATTGCTCGAGATGAAACCAGCATCGCCCAGCGGTGCCGTGCAGGCTGATGTCAAGCGTGTCATGGCGTTGACGCCCGAAGCACGCGGCGATTTTGCTCCGGCCGATGGTGTGCGTCATGTTGAGTTCCTGTGCCGTCCGCAACTTGGGGGTCGTTTGACAGGTACGAAGGGCGAGCAGCTTGCCACGAACTATGTGGCATTGAACTTTGAGACGATGGGGCTGTTGCCTGCGGGCGACAACGGCACGTATTTTCAGGAGTTTGAATTTACGTCCGGTGTTTCAGCAGGCCCGAACAATGTCATGACTGCTGAGAGCACTGTCGGCGGTAAGAACGAGGCTGCCAAACCATTGACTCTGGAGTCCGACTGGCGTCCCCTGGCATTTTCTAGTTCGATCAGCATTGATGCATCGGACGTGATCTTCGCCGGGTACGGCATTCGAGCGCCGGCGCTGGAGGGCATCGAAGAGTACGATTCCTTCGTGCATCTGGAAGTCAAAGACAAATGGGTCGTCGTCTTTCGATTCATGCCGGAGAATTTTTCTCCGGAACAGCGACAACACTTTATTCGTTTTTCCAGCCTGCGGTTCAAAGCCATGCAGGCCCGCGATATGGGGGCGCGAGGGCTGGTTATTGTGAGCGGCCCGTCATCGGGAGTAGAAGAAGAGCTCGTCCCACTGCAGTTTGACGGATCACTGGCCGGGTCGGGGCTACCTGTTATCAGTGTTTCAGACAGCGTCACCGCCGGATGGTTTATGGAACGTGGAAAAGATCTGGCGACTGTACAGCAGGAAATGGATTCAGGTGAACCTGCCATGGGGTTCCCACTGGATGGCTTGAAGATCTCAGCCAGCATCGACATCCAACAGGAAAAGAAAACTGGACGCAACGTCCTTGGACGATTGCAGATCAACGAATCTCAAGCAGGCCAGATCGTAGTTGTCGGCGCGCACATCGATCATCTTGGTGCCGCTCCAAATGGCAACTCACTTGCGCGCGGTGATGAGCCGTCTCAGATTCACTTCGGAGCCGATGACAACGCGTCGGGAGTATCGGCCATGATGCAGATCGCCGAAGCGATGGCGCTGGCGAAAGATGCAGGCAAACTTCACGGCTCGCGGGATATCGTGTTTGCCGCCTGGTCTGGGGAAGAGCTGGGATTGCTGGGTTCCAGTCACTACGTAAAAAGTCTCGAAACTCTGTTTTCGCAACATGCAGCGGCAGTGGAAGGCAGCGACACGGGCTCAGACCAGCCGGAGAAGAAAGCCGATGATCTCGCCGGGCCGAATACGGGCGGCCTGAGTCTCTACATTACTGCCTGCCTGAACATGGACATGGTTGGTCGGCTGCACGAGAAACTGGTGTTGCAGGGAATTGGTTCCTCAGCAGCGTGGCAGAAAATTATCGAACAGGCCAACGTGCCTCTCGGCCTTTCGCTGACACTTCAGGACGACAGTTATCTCCCGACCGACGCCAGTGTCTTCTTCCTGCACGGCGTTCCCATCCTGTCCGCGTTCACCGGCAACCACAGCGAATACCATACGCCGCGTGACACTCCCGAGAAACTCAACTACGAAGGTATCGCCAAAGTTGCCAACCTGATGAGTCTGGTTTGCCGACACCTGATAGCCACCGAACAGTCTCCAATCTATGTGGCGCAGGAACGCCCGAAAGATGGCCAGCGCCGCGCCGCTTTGCGAGCCTATCTGGGGACCGTGCCGGATTACGCACAGTCTGACGTTAAAGGTGTGATGTTGTCCGGTGTTGCCAAAGGCGGACCTGCGGAGGTCGCGGGAGTCAAGGGCGGCGACGTCATCGTCAACCTTGCCGGAAAAACCATTGAGAACATTTACGACTACACTTACGCGATTGAGGCTCTCAAGTCCGGCCAAGACACAGACATCACCGTGCTGCGTGCAGGCAAAGAAGTCTCCATGAAAGTGACGCCTAGCTCGCGCGATTGAGCTTCGCAGGCAACGTCGCTCGCAGCTCGCCCCATGTCCGCGACCGTTCTTGCTAACCGGCAGATTCTGCCGCAGCATCATGAGAATTGATACATCGCACGGTCAGGCTCGCTGATCGCGTCTGCCGGGCTACTGCGTCAATATTCTGTTTCGCACCGTTCGACGTTGACCAGAACAGGGTGGTTGAAGTACGTTCCAGATCATCTGCCGCTGAAAACTGGTTCGAACTATCAGCGTGGATGCTTGGGTTTCCAAAGGACTGGGCCATGTGCGGAATTGTAGGCTACGTTGGATTTCGTTCCGTGTCGGACCTGCTGGTGGAAGGTCTTCATCGACTTGAATACCGAGGCTACGACAGCGCGGGGATTGCCATCCTGCACGAAGGCAAGATGTCGGTTCGCAAGAAAGCCGGTCGCGTGCTGGAGCTTGCCGGCATACTTCAGTCGCAACCCATTCTCGGCCATGCGGGAATCGGCCACACACGCTGG
Source organism: Planctomycetaceae bacterium (assembly GCA_947476295.1). Classification (GTDB taxonomy): domain Bacteria; phylum Planctomycetota; class Planctomycetia; order Planctomycetales; family Planctomycetaceae; genus SXXK01. Next base: position 70,591 of record CANJQC010000004.1, read on the forward strand.
GCAACGCATGGAGCCGCTACCGACCAGAATTCGCATCCACACCTTGGCGGTAACGGCGAAGTGGCCATCGTTCACAATGGCGTTATTGAAAACTACGACACGCTCCGGAAACAACTAACAGCGCTGGGATACGTGTTTCATTCACAGACCGACACCGAAGTTGCCGCCCACCTGCTGGCACACAATCTTGAAGAACAGATTATTCTGGGTGGTTCCGCATCGGACATTGAAACATGTCTGAAGGTCGTTGAACTGACACTTGAAAAACTCAAAGGAACCTACGGTCTGGGCATAATGTTCCGAGACTGTCCGGACACCGTCATCGCGGCCCGTTGTGGAAGTCCGCTGGTGATCGGCGTAGGCAAGGATGAATACTTCTTGGCCAGCGATGCCAGTCCACTTGTCGGCTACACGAAGGAAGTCGTGTACCTGTCCGACCATGAAGTGGCAGTGCTGCAGCCAACCGGCCTGCGAATTGATCATCGCAAGACGGGCAGTGTGTTTCCAAACGTCCATGTGCTGGAACAAGTGTCGGCAGACATCGAACTTGGTGATTACGAGCATTACATGCTCAAAGAGATCTTTGAACAGCCGCAGACCGTTGAGAACGCGATCCGCGGTCGCCTCGATTCTGAAGAAGCAACGTCCGTGATGGGCGGTTTGAATCTGACAGCGAAGGATTTGCGTCGCATCGACCGTATTGTGCTTACAGCCTGCGGCACCAGCTGGCATGCTGGGCTTGTGGGTGAGTTTCTGCTCGAAGAGTTTGCGCGCGTGCCGACCGAAGTTGAATATGCCAGTGAATTGCGTTATCGAAATCCTCCGATGACCGACCGCACGCTGGTGTTTGCGATCACGCAGAGTGGAGAAACAGCTGACACGCTTGCCGCGCTTCGTGAATGCAAACGCAAAGGACACCCGACGCTGGCCATTTGCAACACGGTTGGCTCTACCATTGCCCGAGAAGCCGACGGAGGCATTTATCTGCACGCCGGCCCGGAGATTGGTGTCGCTTCAACAAAGGCATTCACGTCACAGGTGACGGTTCTGACCCTGCTGGCGTTGTATCTGGGGCGAATGCGACACATGTCATATCCCGCAGGTCGCCGCATCATCGGCCAACTGCGTGATATGCCCGACAAGATCAGCAAGACTCTGCAGTGCCATGACAAAGTACTTGAAGTGGCCGACAAATACTTTCGCTTCAATAACTTTCTGTACCTCGGGCGGCTTTACAATTTTCCAGTCGCATTGGAAGGTGCGTTGAAGCTAAAGGAAATCAGTTACATCCATGCGGAAGGCTATCCGGCGGCCGAAATGAAGCACGGCCCGATCGCGTTGGTGGATGAACAAACTCCCAGCGTGTTTGTGATTCCTCGCGGAGGCATCTATCCAAAAGTCGTGAGCAATATGGAGGAGATCAAGGCTCGCCGAGGGCCAGTGATCGCAATTGCCTGCGAAGGCGATACAGACATCGCGCGGGTGGCCGACGATGTGATTTATGTTCCCGACGTTGAAGAATATCTGCAGCCATTGGTCTGTGCCATTCCACTGCAGTTGCTGGCGTACCATGTGGCATTGCTGCGCGGCTGCAACGTCGATCGCCCTCGCAATCTTGCGAAGAGCGTCACGGTGGAATAATTGTATGTGACGATTTCTGTCTGATCGCGATTCAGTGATTCTTCTGTCGCAGCCTAGCACTCACACGATTTAGCAAATTCAATTCTGCGATCGACAATGCATCGCGGCCTAGTATATGCAGTTTTCCCAGTACGCGGTCCAGCTCGTCGTGCTCACGCTGTTCCAGGTCACTTTCACGAAGATCGCGTTCTGACTCGCGGCGATTTTTCCAGCGATCAATCACGCTGCCCGTTATGTCGTCAACTTCTTCACTGAATTCATCAGGACTGCCCTCAGCGTGACCCGGATCTGTATAACTGTCAGAATAAGCATACCCATTGAAGGCACGGCCGGATTCAGGTGGTTCAAACCACTGCACCGCTTCCTGAACATGAAGCAACAGCAGAAATGCCGACAGCGCCGCCAGACCACTCAAATCAAACACAAAACCTGCCAGCAACCCAAAGATGCTCAGCACAAGTCCAGATCGCAGAAGCATGTCGTGTGACTCAATTTTGGAAAATCGGTGCAACAGCAAACTTTGCAAAACATATCCCGCCGCTAACGGTCGCACGGGAATCAGGTTCCCTGCAGCGATCACAGCGTTCACAACCAAACAGATTCGCAGCAACAGAATCATCATGCTGTCGGATTGCAACCCCTGCCAGCAGCTTGCCGGATTCAGCAACGTCAGAATCTCAGTTCGGCTTTCAAGCTGCGAAGCTGCAGCAACCGCGAGGACCAAATTGACGCCTGGTCCTGCGAGGCTGACAATTGAATGTGTCGATTTAGGGGCTTCACCAAACATTCCACCAAACGGCCACAGGATTCGTTCGGGACATCGCAGCTTTGTGCGATGTGTCAACCATAAATGAGTTATCTCGTGCAGGTAAACGCTTAGAAACAGTACAGCAGCGAACATTAACGACGTGGTGATTGTCTGCACGCGCCAGACCACAGCCAGCACGACGACCAGCATAAGGGCACTCACCCTGAGGCGAGTTCCCAGAAATCGACCGAGCGGAACGGCAAGAGAAAAGAGACTGTCTGCGGCATTCATGCCCTGATTCTACAAATGCGTCGCCACAAAAAAACGGTCCTTGTTTCATTTTTTCGACGTCGATCAACAATTTTGCGGAGCGGTTGAAGAGCGACTGCTCGGATTTCTTGGCCCAAAACCGATGAATTGGATCTGATTCTGCGAAGAACTTTGCGGTCAGTCGATCAGGTTTTAACTCAGACTGACGGCAAAGTGTTGTCACATTGATGTCGAGACGTTTGCAGGCCATCGTGATCAACGACCATCGTCTGCCTTTTAAATTTCGACGCAACTTATTTTCCAATAACAAGTTACGGAGTTCTATAAAGATTAGACCTGACGTTTGATAATGATCGCACGGCTTTGGTATTCCATTCGCAATTCAACTTGATCGGCTGTTGAGGTTAATCCCGGAAGGAATCGGGTTTCTAATATGTGTGAATAGCCCGGTAAGTTCAGTTCGTTGAAAGAGATTCCCAGCCACGGAGCAACATGGTCTGGTTTCCAATTCCGGCAACGTCTTATCACGGTGATGTGACAGAACCACCGGGCTGCTTTTTTCCAACTCATTCCAATACGGGGAGAACGGATCATGAAAAGTTCATTTGTAAGTACAGTCGCGTTGAGTTGCCTTCTGGTTCTTGGTGTTTCCACCGCGAAGGCAGACCATTTTAGCCGAGGACCTTCAGGACTAGGAGTTTCGATCAGCTACGGCGATGGTTACAACGGTTTTAATGCCGGGTATAACCGGGGTTATCAGCCGATCTATCGCGGCGGTTACGGTGGCGGATATCCGATCTATCGGAGCGCCCAGATTTACACAGTGCCAGTCTACGGTGGCGGACACGGTGGTGGACACGGTGGTGGACACGGTGGTGGATACGGTGGTGGATACGGTGGTGGATACGGCGGTGGATACGGCGGTGGATACGGTGGTGGATACGGTGGTGGATACGGTGGTGGATACGGTGGTGGATACGGTGGTGGATACGGCCATCATCATCATTGCCGATAACATCAGGCGACATCGTCAACCGACATCCCGCGATGCAGCGCACAATCAGAGTGCGCTGCATTTTCACCGTACACACGGGCGGAGCAATCCAGCCTCAATGCCACCCCGGCAAGCAAGCGACTACTCTCGATGGACTCCGGCAGTTTCACGAACTGTTTCTTCGGCATCGACTTTGGCGTTGGGACTATCATAGAGACGTGGCGACAGCTTTGGGCCCTTCATCGCATCGGATGTGACTTGTTCGATGCGGAGTAGTTGTTCGCCAAGCGAGTTGATTCGCCGGGAGACGTCATCGTTGTTTTGTTCGATCCCACCGGAGACGAGATTAATCACGCCCAGAAACAGCAGCATCTGAGCGACTGTCGTCACCAGCCAGCCGGTGGGAGTGTATTCGGAATAACCGCCGAAATGGCCGTAGATCACCATCGCGGTTCCGATGGTGAGTCCCAGAACTCCCAGATACGCCAAAAACTGACCAGTGATGCTTGTCAGATTTGAACGACGGGGTGCGGTGATTTCAAAATGTGGGCCGCGCATCGCAGAGTCATGAGCATCGTCAATGTAGCGATGTTTCGGAAGCGTCTGGGTTCGACCTCGGCGACCATCAGTGCCAGTCACAGCATCGATAGATTCCGGTCCATCGATCCGGAATCGGCGTCCGGGCTGGGGTGAATTCGAAATGATTGCTATGTCCGGTGCCACAGAAGAAGCGACTGCCGTGTCCTGCTGCGCTGGGTTTGCATCCGAAACGTCATTATTACCGCCAGGCTGGTCAACTCGAAGCTTTCTGTTCACGTTTTCAGATCCTGTTGAACTGATAGTGGCTGGACGCTCCAATTGAAACCGGCGATGCAGAAGCGGCCGGCGCATGGGGTTCCGTAGAATGTTTTTCGTCACGGCAGCGACCAGAAGTTCGCTGGCATTGGCAGTTTCTACCGGTTTTGGTGGACACTGCTCCGAATTCGCGTGGCTCACCACGGCTGCAGCAGTGGCCAGTTGTAAAGATTGCGTAAGCTGTACCACGTTTGACACTTCGCCGTCTGCAGGCTTGTCTGTATTCGCGTCCGGATCAAGGTCTGATGCGTCGTTTCCTGCGATGCACTGCGGGTCGGCATTTTGCGCTTTCGCCAACTCGATCACCCGTTGCAATTCACTCGTGATGCCCGAACCTGTGACGTCCGAATTTGCCACGGTTGTCACGCTCAGAACGTCGATATGAGTCAGTTCGGACAACTTAACCGCATGGGCAACCTTCCGCATGGGCGAGATTTCACTGGCTGGGTGAATTATATTTGGTTTACGTTCGCTCGTTGTGTCTGAAGTTTCCTCGGCAACTGGAGGCGATGCCTCTGATCCGATAGTGTCGTCTTGCGACTGGTTTCGACTTATTTCGTTGGCCTCGACTTCTTGCGCAGCAGACTCGGAATCAGATTTCACAGGGCTATGCCCAACGTGTGTAGTCTCAACGTGATCGGCGTCCGCGCCGATTGAGGCACAAACCTGCTGCGACGAAGGTACAGAAGTTAAATCGGTCAGTGTCTCCTCCACAAACGCATCCAGTGTCACATCCTCCGTCGCTGAAAACTCCATTCCTGCCGGAACGTCATTGTCAGTATGAGCCAGCACTTCGTCAGCCAGCACTTCGTCTGGCGGCTGCGGAGCAACAGTATCATCGAGTGGCTCGATCGATTGTGCTTCGATCAAACGGTCGTCCCGCAGCGGTTCATCGACCGCGATTGCTACGGGACTGGATTTCTGCGGGGAAGCGGATTCAAGGAGTTTCGTATCCAGCAAATGTTGCGGGGCACCTGATTTCTTAACGACATCGATTCGCGTCTGAAGTGAATCGAGCGATTCTGTCCGACTGATGCGTTCGAACAGATCGCTTGAGTTCCAGCGTTCCAGAATCTCTCGCGCCTGTCGAATGGCGTCAGTGGGCCTTGATACGGAGAGCAAGTCATGTCCGCACCGCGAGCACAGCAGACCACCGGCGTGGCCGGTCGTCCTGACTGAGACATCCGTGCGACAAAGACTGCACCACATTCCCGCTGGATCCCTTTCCAGAGTTTACAATCCCTAATCGAAACCAATTCCAGCAAGTTCTACCTGCGATTCTGATTGCTGAACAAGGTCAAAACGATGACCGGACAGCTATCGTTTTCTCTGATTTGCCCTTGTTGCCGCTGAGGCAAAGCGGTTGGATGATCCATCGGCAGAATCTGCCGAAACAGGTGGAGTTGCGGCAACAATGGAAATCAAAGGCAGTTTGTCAGACAATCCCGATTCACGCGGTGTTCTTTGAATCAGCATGCATGTGTTGGTGCAATTGAGCAGTTTGACTTCGTACGAGCGGAATGGCGCAGGCCACCGGTAACGGTTACCTAGGGCTAGTGCCGTGCCGCTCATGACATACTCCAAGAAACCCCGTTTGCAATGACTGCTCTGATCGAGCTGAAAAATGTCACGAAGGACTATGGCAGATTTCGAGCCCTCTCGAATGTTGACCTGACCATTCGCCCCGGCATCACAGGATTGCTGGGACCGAATGGCGCCGGCAAGAGCACGCTCATTAAAGTTTTGCTGGGACTTGTGCGAATTTCAGCCGGCGAAGGACATGTTCTGGGCTTTCCAATCAGAACTTCTGCGGATCAGATCCGAACGCACATTGGCTACATGCCCGAAGACGATTGTTATGTGCATGGTTTGTCAGGCATCGAATCGATGCAGGTCGTCGCTCAGTTATCGCGATTTCCTGGGACTGAAGCACTTCGCCGCGGGCACGAGATTCTGGATTTCTGCGGCATGGGGCAGGAACGGTATCGACCGGTCGAAACGTACTCGACGGGCATGCGTCAGAAGTTGCGATTCGCGATGGCCATCGTGCATGATCCAAAGCTGCTTATTCTAGACGAGCCGACATCGGGACTGGATCCGGAAGAACGCGAGGCCATGCTGAACCGCATTCGAATTCTAGCGAGACAGTTTGGGAAATCTGTAATCCTGTGTACTCATATACTTCCCGACGTGCAGGTCGTGTGTGACAACGTCGTGATTCTGGCCGGCGGTTCGGTGCGTGTCAGCGACACACTGGACGAACTGTGTCGCATGCCGAATCCGTCAATGACAGTGACTCTGTCCGGTAACCGCGATGCGTATCGAGATCGATTGACGGCCAAAGGCGTGCAGTCCGAAGTCATGTCGCTGCGACAACTGCGCGTCTTCGGTGAAGTAGCGGTACTCAATGAGCCGTTGTGGTCAGCGGCGACGGAGAGTGGATGTATTGTGCGCGGTCTTTCACCGTCGAAGAATTCTCTGGAACAGATCTTCTTGTCAGCCGTCCGAGAGGTGACTCATGCCAATTCATAATCTGGGGTATCGCGAATGGAACGGCGAACTTCAGTCGATATCTACTCGCTGGCTCGTGGTGGCAGAAATCGGCATCCGCCGCGCATGGCAAAGTGCATGGCTGCGACGAATGATGTTCTTTGCCTGGGTGCCGGGCGTCGTCATGGGCTTCATGATTTTCATCTATGAGCAATCCGCGAAACAGGGCGGCGAAGTACAGGACATCATGTCAGCCGGGGCCATGGCGCTCGTAACTTACGAAAGCCCCGACGTGATTTTTAGACGCATTCAACAGGAGCGATTGGAAACAGGGTCACGGCCAAGTGTGGGACAGGAACGGCATATCTTCTGGTCATCACTGCTGCTGATCATGTTTCGTCGTTCGCAGCCATTCCTGCTAATTCCAATTGTGGCCGTTATCGCGCCCCCCATGATCTCGCAGGATTTTCGGTCGCGGGCATTTCTGCTGTACTTTTCAAGGCCATTGACCAAAGTGCAGTACATCGCTGGGAAAGCCGCGACGATCAGCCTGTACCTGCTGTTCGTTACGATGTTTCCGGCTCTGCTGTTGTACGTTGTCGGAGTTCTCCTGTCGCCGGATATCTCAGTCCTCTACGCCACCTGGGATCTGCCTTTGCGCGTGATCCTAGCATCACTCCTGATCGTCATCCCCTGTACGGCACTGTCGTTAATGCTGTCGTCACTGACGACGGAATCCCGCTACGCTTCGTTCTCGTGGTTTGCCGTCTGGATCTTTGGGCATCTGACGTACGTCGTGATTCGCAGCGTCGCAAGTCCCGGAGACAGTTCAATGGTGCAGTCGTTGTCGTTGTATGAAACTTTTAACGATCTGTCGTCGTGGATTCTGGATCCGAAGCTCGGAGTCACTCAGGTGGAAACGCGATTCATTCTTCTCACGGTGCTTACGGCTGTCTGCACTGCTGTGCTGTATCGTCGCGTGTCGGCACCAATGCAGGTGTGAAGTTATTTTCCGCAGGATGGGCATTCTGGCCCGTCGTATCGTACTTTGTTTCAGACTTGAGTCTGCCATCTGACCTTCAGAACCCGCGTCGGAGACACGGGGCACATTAAAATCGTACTTTGTTTCAGGCGCAAGCATGTCATCTGACATCGCGATTCAATTTCAGAGTGTCACCAAGCTGTACGGCAAGGTACTGGGTGTGAATGACATCACGCTGGAACTTCCGCGCGGTGCGTACGGACTCCTAGGGCCAAACGGTGCCGGCAAAAGTACGCTGCTGAATCTGCTGACCGGCCAACTGTTGCCAACACGCGGAACAGTGCGCGTGCTGGGCTTGAATCCGCGCAACAATCCGGATCTGATGCGCCGCATCGGATTTTGCCCTGGCTTTGAAGGTATGTACGCTTCCATCAGCGGGCTGGAATGGGTGATCTATTTGCTGGAATTGCAGGGGTACGCTCATCGTGCAGCAAGGAAACTCGCTTTGGACTGCATGGAGTTGGTTGGGATGGTGGAAGGTATGTACCGACCAATTTCCAGCTACTCCCGCGGGATGAGGCAGCGAACCAAGCTGGCTCAGGCGATTTCTCATGAACCAGAACTGTTGATTCTGGATGAACCGCTGAGCGGCCTTGATCCAATCGGAAGAGCTCAGATGACTGACCTGTTGCGAAACTGGATCGCGATGGGCCGCAGCATCATTATTGCCAGCCATGTGTTGCATGAGATCGAAGCACTGACGCAGTCATTTCTACTCATTTCCGGAGGCCGTGTTTTGGCATCGGGCACGGCGGAAGAAGTCCATGAGTTGCTTTTCGACGTGCCGCTGGAAATTTATGTGAAGTGCAATGATCTGCGAAGATTTGCAGCGAAGACACTGGAGGCAAATCTCGCAGATTCGGCGAAGATCAGAAGAACAAATTTCGGGGACGAAGTTGTGGTGCTGTCTACGCGACACGCCAGCCGAATATCTTCCATGATCCCGGAATGGATGAAGGACGATGGACTTGAGATCTACGAAATCCGCACTGCCGATGATTCACTGCAATCGCTTTTCAATTCTCTGATGAAGATCCACCGAGGTGAATTGTGAATGCTCTGCGGGCCGTGTTTATCTACGAATGGAAGCGATCTCTGACGCTGGGTCGGATGGGGTTGTGGTTGGCAATGGCCGCATTTCCGGTCATGATCACGATTCTGATTCGCACGCTCGGTGATTCTGAAAACCAGATCGACATCGCGACACAGAAGTCCACATGGTCGATGACTCTGTATGCTCTGATCCCCGGTGTGTGCGTCGCGTTAAGCGTCCTGCTAACGGCTGCTCCGGCTGTGGCTTCGGAACTCGAACAACGCAGCTGGGCGTATCTGGCGACGCGACCGAATGGCATTTTCTGGTTATTGCTGGGGAAGTTTCTGGTCTCCGTCACATGGGGCACCACTGCGGCATGGCTGGGGACGGCGTTTTCAGTAGCGCTGTGCGGCATGGATGAGCAACTCCGAATGCTGCTGAGTCTTTCGGCGTTGAGTCTGTTGTCCGCCATCGCGTATTCCGCGCTGTATATGCTCGTCGGGGCTATCTTTCCTAAACGCGCGATGGTCTTCTGCATGATGTACACGGTGATTGTCGAACTGGTCTTTGGTTCGATTCCGGCAGTCATCAATCGCATGACCGTCCAGTTTCGCCTACGGACGCTGTTCGTGAACTGGATGCCGTTTGATGAACGCATGAAAGACGAATCGGTCTTTCAGTATGTGATGATAGATGGCTCTTCGTTCATGCAGTGTTTCTGGCTCATTACATTGAGCATCTTGTTCCTAGTTGCCGCCATTGTGGTTGCTCATCGCAAGGAATTTACGTCGGCGACGGAAGGTGACATTTAACCTCTACATCGCGGCACGGCGACCCGGATGCGATTTTTCGATCTGTTCCGAACCACATCCGCCAGCAGTCGGCAACATTTTTCCGGGGCTGCAGAGTTGTTTCGGATTGAACACGTCACGGATCTCAGACATCACCTGCAAGTCCGTTGCTGTGAACAGTCGATTCATCAGGCTGATTTTTTCCACGCCGATCCCGTGTTCGCCCGTCACGCTGCCGCCAAGGTCAATGCAGCGATTCAGAATTTCGTCGCTGGCCAGCATGACCCGTCGCACCTGATCTGCATCGCGTTCATCAAACAGCAGGATCGGGTGAATGTTGCCGTCCCCTGCATGAAATACATTCACAATCCGCAGTCGGTGCCGCTGACCGACCTCAATAATGAATTGCAGGATTTGCGGCAACTGCGTGCGCGGCACAACGCCATCCTGAGTGCAGTAGCTCGGGCTGAGTCGTCCAATCGCCCCGAACGCCTGCTTGCGGCATTTCCAAAGCAGGAGACGTTCTTCCTCCGTGCGTGACTGACGTACTTCCCTTGCACCTGCTTTCACGCACAAGTCTGTGATCACGCGAGCTTCGTCATCGACAACGCAATCGAGACCATCCACTTCGATCAACAACACCGCACCGGCATCAAGCGGAAAGCCGAATTGAAAGGCAGCTTCCACAGCCGACACAATTCCCTGATCCATCATTTCAAGTGCCGCAGGAATGATCCCGGCACCGATGATACAGCTGATGGCCTGAGTCGCATCGTCCACTGTGTTGAAGATCCCCAGCATCGTGCGATGCGCGGCCGGATCGCGTGTGATTCGCACCCAGACCTTCGTAACGACGCCAAACGTCCCTTCACTTCCGACGAACAATCCCGTCAGATCAAAATCGTTGCCGCGGCCGCACGGGCCACCGAACTGCACCAGTTCTCCTTCCGGAGAAACAAACTCCACGCCGAGCACATGATTCACTGTGACACCGTATTTCAGCGTATGCGGTCCACCGGAATTTGTGGCGATATTGCCACCGATCGTGCAGGCTCCCTGGCTGCTGGGATCCGGAGCGTAATGAAATCCGCTGCCTGCTAGCGCACGCGTCAGTCGAACATTGACGACACCTGGCTCAACGACGGCGTACCGATCACGCAGATTGAGTTCCAGAATTTGGCTCATCCGCGTGAGAGCGATCATGACACCGCCACCCACCGGAAGGCATCCACCGGCCAGACTTGTTCCGGCACCGCGAGGAACAAATGGAACCTGATTTGCCACGCATTCACGAACAACCCGCAGGACTTCATCTGCGGATTGCGGAAAGACAACGACGTCCGGAGTCGTCTTTTCGACCACATATCCGTCACACTCGTAAACGAGCAACTCGTCCGCGGCGCTCAGCAACCGATCAGATCCGACAATTGCCGCCATCCGTTTCAGAAAATCCGGCGTCACGACAGCGTCGGACGATGAAGGTGTCTGCGTGTTTTGAAGCATAGTGCCGCAGATTGTAGCCGAGTGTCGCGAGTTGGAAAAGCGGCCCTCGCTGCAATACAGACTTCAGCGATTGGCTTGCTGGTTTCAATCATGTAGGTCGCACGTTTAGCCTGATTTGAGAACTGAAATTGTTCGCAATCAAACTCCACACAAGCTAAAACAATGATTCTGCCGAGCATGCATCGTTTTCATCAGCCCGGTTTCGTTCCCCTCTTTTTCAACTGAGGAGTCAATCTCATGACCGGCATCGCGGGAATCGTCCTCTCACTGCTGCTGTTGATGTACCTGGCGTATCGAGACGTCAGTGTGCTGGTGCTGGCTCCGTTGTGTGCGTTGCTGGCTGTGGTGTTCGATGGGAATTCTCCGGTGCTGGCCACGTACACTCAGATCTTCATGGGCAGTGTCGGACAGTTTGTCAAAGACTACTTTCCATTGTTTCTTCTGGGGGCAATCTTTGGAAAGCTGATGGAAGAGTCCGGCGCGGCGGCGAAAATTGCGGAGGTTGTCGTGCGAGCCGTCGGAGTCAACCAAACGGTGCTGGCCATTGTACTGAGTTGCGGGATTCTGACTTACGGCGGCGTCTCGTTGTTTGTCGTTGTGTTTGCCGTCTTTCCGCTGTCGCGATCTCTCTTTCGACAAGCCGACATTCCTAGACGACTGATCCCGGCAGCGATCGCGCTCGGCTCGTTCACGTTTACGATGACAGCCATCCCAGGAACTGTGCAGATCCAAAATCAAATTCCAATGCCATTCTTTCGAACAAACTCATTTGCCGCCCCCGGTCTTGGTTGTATCGGCAGTCTGATCATGTTCGGCCTTGGCATAATGTGGCTGAATGCCCAAGCCGCGCGCGCTCGTCGCAACGGCGAGGGCTTTGGTGAGATTTTATCTTCAGATAGTGTAGCAGCGGAAGCAGCGACGAATGACGATGCCGGGAACCTGCCTGCGGTCTGGAGTGCTTTTACGCCGATCGTCTGTGTGGTGGTGCTGAATTTTGTGTTCTCGCGGTTTGTGATCCCAAACTGGGACGCCGCTTACCTTGCTGAAGAACAGTTTGGAAAAACGGACCTCAATAAGGTCCAGGGCACATGGTCGACAATTCTATCGATGGTCGTGGCCGTGCTGATCACAATCGTCCTGCATTTCAGATCCGTTGATAAGCTGAAAATTTCGCTGGCCGCGGGGGCAAGATCTTCGTTGCTGCCAATTTTTAATACCGCTTCGGAATACGGCTACGGTAATACGATCAAGAATCTGGCCGGATTTGTGATTGTGCAAAAATTCGTCACAGGTATCGCACCAGGGAATCCCTTGATCTCCGAATCGATTGCCGTGAACTCGCTGGCGGCGATGACCGGTTCGGCGTCCGGAGGTCTCAGTATCGCATTGAAGGCTCTGGGTGACACGTACTACCAGCGCGGCATTGAAGCGGGCATCAATCCGGAACTCCTGCATCGGGTTGCATCAATGTCGTGCGGAGGTCTGGACAGTCTGCCTCATAACGGCGCTGTCATCACACTGCTATTGATTTGCGGAGTCACGCATCGACAGGGCTACAAAGATGTTGCGGTGGTTTCGATTGCGTTTCCGCTGGTCGCGACGATCACGGTGATTATGCTGGGGACGCTGTTTGGTTCGTTTTGAACTGCCGGCAATCACAACTCGTTTCGTTTTATGGTGTCCGTACGTTTCACTGCCCATGAACTTCACTGCTCGTGCGAATCGCCATTTGGCCAACCGATCGAATAATGGGAGTAAATTCCATCTGGTCAACGACATCCCGCTGGACGTCGATTCCGCGCGCCACCTCAATCAGTTCCAGCCCTCCACGCTGTAAGCGAAAGACGGCCCGTTCAGTAACGAAGATAATATCTCGACCAGTATCGCGGGCCACTGGACCGCTGAAAGAGATCTGTTCGACTTGCCGTACAAATTTTGAGATGCGACCTTCGTGTACAATCCGCAGCGTGCCGTCTTCATACGCAACTTCAAGCCCTTGGGTCGTCAGAGTCCCACAAAACACCAACCGCCGTGCGGTCTGAGAAATATTGATAAATCCACCGACTCCTGCGAATCGAGTCCCGAAACGCGATACGTTGACGTTTCCGTGCTGATCCACTTGCGCCGCACCAAGCGCAGCAAAATCCAGCCCGCCGCCGTCGTAGAAATCAAACTGCGACGGCTGATCAATAATTGCTTCGGGATAGCTGGACGCTCCGAAGCTGAGCCCACCCGCAGGAATTCCGCCGATTGCCCCACTTTCCACGGTAAGCGTTACTTCCGACAACAATCCGCGTTCCGCCGCCACCAACGCAATTCCTTCCGGCAACCCGATTCCCAGATTCGCGATCGCTCCCGGTTGTAATTCGTCGCACGCACGCATCGCGATGATCCGCCGCAGGTCGATCGGAGCATGGGTCTTGCCATCCGTCACTAGGGTTGAACCGGCCCTCGGTTCTGGCACAGCGACTGCCGCTGAACAGAATGCCGGATCAAATGGTTCGGCAAACGTCTGCCAGTGTTCGTGTTCTTCAGCTAAAACGATATGCGTCACCAATCGACCGGGGACTCGCACCTGTTGCGGCGGTGCCGGAGTACCAAGAAGTCGTTTGACCTGAGCGATGACGATGCCACCATGATTGTGAGCGGCCTGAGCGATCGGCAATATTTCACCGATGACCGCTTCCTCGTCCATCAAGAGGTTCCCAAACGCATCCGCTGCCGTCGCGCGAATCAGTCCGACATGAATTGGGAATGCGTGATACAGCAACCAGGTTTTTCCTCGCAACGTCACTCGTTCGACAAGGTCTTCAGTCGTCTTTGCATTGAGCTTACCGCCACCGTGTACCGGGTCAATAAATGTGCCGAGTCCCACGTGAGTCACACATCCAGGACGCATGGCAGCAATATCGCGAAACAGATGACAGATGACGCCTTGCGGAAAATTATACGCCTCAATTTCACCGGCCAAAGCCAGCCGCCCCAATTGCGGACACAATCCCCAGTGCCCCCCGATCACTCGACGCAGTAACCCAGCGTGTGCCAGATGATTCAGACCTTGCGTCTTTCCGTCCCCCTGTCCGGCTGCATAAACCAGCGTCAATTCATGCGGACCATGATGCGACAGGAATCGTCGCTCTAACGCTGCCGTCAGCGATTCAGGATTCCCCGCTCCGACGAACCCGCTACAGGCCACTGTCATTCCGTTCCGAATGTGCATGACCGCATCGTCCGCCGAACAAAGTTTGGCGTGGAGAGGCGTTTGGGGCTGTGGCTGTGTTGGCATGTCAGGATTTACGTCTAAACCGGCGAGCGGCATGCGTCAGCTTGCCGGTACCCTGTGATTCGTGTTTTTGCCCTCACGGGCACCGATTTATCCCCACCAACCACCGTTCACGTGCAGCGTCTGACCAGTAACGTAAGATGACAGATCGCTGCACAAATACAGAATGACGGAGGCGACTTCGTCCGGATCGCCGAATCGTTTCATTGGGATTTGAGCCAGCATTTGCTCGCGGGCTGCTTCTGGAATGGTGGCTCCCATTTCCGTCATTACGACTCCCGGTGCGACCGCGTTCACATTGATTCGCCGCGATGCCAGCTCACGACTGAGTACCTTCGTGAAGGCTATGACCCCGGCCTTTGCCGAAGAGTAATTTGCCTGCCCGAACAACCCGACGACTCCGGAAATTGATGCCATATTGACAATGCGACCACCGTCCTGAAGAAACGGCAACACAATTTGACTGACTCTGAAAACCGCTGACAGATTCGTATCCACAACGGCGTCCCATTCTTCATCGGTCAGGTTTTTCACCGATCGATCTCGCAAAATCGCTGCGTTGTTCACAAGAAAATCAATGCGTCCGAATTTAGCTTTGACCGTCTCAAAGAACGCCGTCATGTTTTCGCGACTGCGAACATCCGCCGCCATCACAAGACCTGCATCGCCCCATTCTTTTGCCGCTTCTTCTGCACGCTGTCGACTCACGCCGGCCGCGTCGTCAAAATAATTCACAGCAACATTTGCCCCTGCACGCAACAGCATCGCCGCCGTCGCTTTGCCCAGCCCCTGAATGCCGCCAGTAATCACAGCGACTTTGCTGGATAGGTCGATTGAGATCATATGCGGATTCCTCTCTTGCGGTAGCTTGACTCTTTGAGTCGTGTATTACGATGAACTTGGCGCAGAGAGTCAAGCTACTGAGCGTTGCTTCCAACTCGTCGCTGCGAATGATAGCGTATCCCTCACGATGACTCATTTCCACCTTCCGACTCGCCTGCCGTTGAGACTGCTATGCTGTTTACATCTGTCGATTTTCAAAAGCCTGGCAAACAGCAGGGCTTTATGCAGGTGCCGTATTCGCACAATCTGGGAGGCTGGGCCAATGTGATGATTCCCATCACGACGATAGCCAGTGGCAGTGGCCCGACGGTGTTGATTCTTGGAGGCAATCACGGGGACGAATATCAAGGCCAGATCGCTGCGATGAAACTCGCGCGGGAACTGACACCGGATATGGTCACTGGCCGCATCATCCTGATTCCGTCGCTCAATTTCCCCGCAGCCTGCGCGGCGACGCGACTGTCACCGCTGGACGGGATGAACATGAATCGTGCGTTTCCTGGTGAACCGGAAGGCGGCGTCACCAGTCAGATCGCACATTTTCTCACGACGGTGCTGTTCCCGCTCAGCGACGTGGTGATCGACATCCATTCCGGTGGTCGCAGTATGGAATTCGTTCCCTGCGCTCACATGCATCTGGTTTCAGATCTCGATCAACGCCGAAAGATGTTGGCCGCGATGCTCGCATGGAATACCGATTTTGCATTTTTGTATGCCGACATCGCAGGTTCTGGCCTGCTTCCGGTGGAAGCGGAGAACCAAGGCAAGCTTGTGGTGACCACAGAACTTGGCGGCGGTGAATGTATTCCTGCCAGCGTGCATCGGATCGCACAAAGCGGCCTGAGAAATGTCCTCATTCATGTCGGAGCCTTGCGTGGGCAGGAACAAACACGCGAAAATCTTGGCAAAGCACCGACAATTCTCACGCAAGCTCTGAATCGCGATGATTATCTGCTCGCCCCTGAATCCGGAGTGTTTGAAGTCTGCGTCGATCTTGGTGAACATGTCACGAAAGGCGAAACCATCGGTTACATTCATCATCTGGAACGTCCTGATCGTCCTCCGGAAACTATTGTCGCTCAAAGCAACGGCTATCTTGTCACAATACGAGCACCATGTCTTACGCAGCAGGGCGATTGCGTGGCCGTGATTGCGAAGCAGGTGAGTCTCGATGAGGTGCGAAACGCATGACAGTAGAAGCTCCACGAGACAACCAAGATTCCAGGCGCAATCCGTTTTCATTCGTGGCAACAGAAGAATCGGCCTTGGGGAAATCGAATGATTCGTCATTTGGGGGCGTGAAACCACAGGCGTTGTTTCTATTGGCATTCATGTGGGGCGCGTATTTTCTGAATTACTGCGACCGGCAGGCTGTGTTCTCGATGTTCCCCGCGCTGAAGACCGACTTGAAAATGTCGGACGGGCAGCTCGGCCTGACCGGAACGATTTTTCTATGGGTCTATGCGCTGGGATGCCCGATCGCGGGGCAGCTTGGGGACCGTTTTTCAAAGCGAAAACTCGTCGTGATGAGCCTGATCATCTGGAGCATCGTGACGATCGCCACAGGTTTCGCGAACTCGGCCTCAACGATGCTCGGTCTGCGCGGCGTCATGGGAATTTCCGAATCACTGTTCATGCCAATCGCGATTGCTTTGACCGCGAACGCATTTGCTCCGACACTGCGATCACGCGCGATTGCGGTGCTGACGACGGCACAGATCGCCGGTACGGTTATGGGAAGTTGGTTCGGTGGCTGGATGGCGGATCTCGGTCGATGGCGTGACGCCTTTTTCATCCTTGGTGCGGTCGGCTTGGTTTACGCCGTTCCCTATTTCCTGTTTCTGCTGCGCGTCCGCGAAGAGCCTGTTGCGGTTACAACTGCAAATCAAGACATCGCAATTCAGCCATCAGGCGGCCGTCGACGACTTGCCATTCTGAGCTTAATCAACGTGCCCACGTTTCTGTTGCTGTGCGTCGTATTTCCTGTGTTCGTGTTTGGGCTGTGGTTGCTCTATGGCTGGTTGCCCACGTTTCTGCATGACAAGTTTTCGCTGAACCAATCGGATGCAGCATTCAATGCCACGCTGTTTCTGCAGGGAAGTACGGCCATCGGATTACTCGGCGGTGGTTTCCTTGCAGACTATCTGTACCAATTCACGAAAGCGTCACGAATGTGGCTGCTGACGACCAGCCTGATCTTCTGTGCCCCATGCCTGCATTTCCTCGGCAACAGCGATACGCTAACGATGACACGAATTGCAGCAGCAGCATTCGGACTCTTCAGCGGCCTGTTGATCGGCAACATCTTCCCCGCGGCGTTTGAAGTGGTCCCAGCGGATACGCGGGCTTCTGCTGTTGGTGTTCTGAATCTTTGCGGAGGCCTGATGTCTGGCTGCGCAACGCTGTTCGGCGGACTCTGGAAATCAACGCTGGGCATTGACCGTCTGTTGTCGATCACAGCCGTTGGCTATTCTGTGGCTGGCGTGTTACTCATCGTAGGCATCAAACTGCTGTTTCCTCGCGACTTTGCCGCCTGCGAACTCAGATGCGAAAACTCGGAGGGCTGACGCTCTGTCGATCAACGTCGCCCTGCTAATTCCGATCCGTCATTTATGAGACAAGTACTATGATTGATCATTAGCAATCGGTTCTGTATGCGGCTGAGATCGACTCGAAGCAACCAGACTGTATTTGATGAATAATGCGAACTGGAAAATCGGGAGCGACGCATCTTCGAGTAAATACCTACGTCAAAATCTCTTCGATAACTCGTGCCTCCAGAACTCCGGTCAGCTTCTCTTTCAGGCCGTTGTCCAGAACAAACAACTGCTCATGATGCAGGCCGAGCAGATGCAGGATGGTGGCATGCCAGTCGGCAACACTCACGCGGCCCTCTACGGCCGAAAGCCCGATTTCATCCGTCGTGCCGAAGGTCGTGCCCGCTTTAATCCCGGCTCCTGACATCCAGGTAGAAAAAGCATTCTTGTTGTGATCGCGACCGGCTTTTCGTGCGTCCTTATCAGCGGGCAACTGCGCAATCGGAAGACGACCAAACTCACCGCCCCAGACAACAAGTGTGTTGTCGCACAGTCCACGCTGCTTCAAATCACGGAGCAGACCGGCAATCGGGAGGTCGGTGCGATCACAAGCGGCTTTCATGTCGGTCGCAATACCGGTGTGATTGTCCCAGATCTGACCGTTAATATAGAGTTGAGCGAAGCGAACACCGCGTTCCACAAGTCGACGAGCGATCAGGCAGCGACGACCGTACGAATCCGTCGGCTCCCTGCCAATGCCGTACATTTCCTGCGTCGCCTGAGTTTCGCCGGAAATATTCAGTGCGTCGCTCGCGGCGATCTGCATTCGGGCAGCCAGTTCATAACTGGCAATCCGAGCATCAAGCACGGACTGACCCGCTCGTTCACGCTGATGAATCTGATCCAGCCGAGACAACAACGTGCGTTCCGTTCGAACAACTTCCGGCGGTCGATCGACATCAGGGCGAAGATTGAGCACCGGTGAGCCCGTGGAACGGAATCGGGTTCCCTGAAAGAGTGGTGGAAGAAATCCGGAATGCCAGTTCTCAACACCGTTCACCGGCAACCCCAGCGGATCATCGAGAACAACGTATGCCGGAAGATTCTGGCACTCGGAACCAAGTCCATACACAACCCACGAACCCAGCGTTGGTCGTCCCGGTCCCATCTTGCCTGTTTGAATCAGATAGACCGCTGGTTCGTGCGTCAGATTCGTCGTATGCATCGAGCGAATCAGGGCGATGTCATCGGCTTGCTGCGCCAGATGCGGCATCGCATCCGAAACCCACATACCGCACTGGCCATGCTGCGAGAATTTAAACGGGCTGCGCATCAAGGCTCCGGCACTCTGAGGGCTTTCGACTTCCCCTGCGATTTTGTCAAAATAGGACTGTCCGTGAAGCTTGTCGAGCACAGGCTTTGGATCAAACAAATCCATCTGACTCGGGCCACCGTTCATAAACAGATGGATGACCGACGCTGCCCGTGGTTCAAAATGCGGTGTGCGCGGCTGCAGGTTGTTTCCGCCTGTGCCAGTGGCTTCTGCGGCGATGATCCGGTTGACTAACAACCCATCCTGATTCAGCAACTGCGCCAGAGCCGCGCCGCAGAGACCGCCCGAGATTCGTTGAAAGAAACTGCGGCGGTTCGCAGGCATCATTGAGGTTAAAACGGGGCCGGCTGGTGGAATCAACATCACTGAAGCTCTCAATCGACGTAAAGGAAACCTGCAGAATTCATAATCGCGTGACAATACGCAGTCAGTGCTTTTGCCTGTGCATCGCCTGAGTCCGCTGTTCCAGTGTCCTGCAGATTTTTGATCCAGTCATGTGTCAACTGGTTCAGGGCCTCGATGCCGATTTGCATTTCGTCGGTACTCGGCGAGCGACTCAAGGCAAGACCATAAACTCGTTCGACCTGTTTCACAGAATCAGCGCCAACTTCGCGTGTCACTCGATCCGCAAAATGTGCCGCAAGCTCCAGTACCATCCCATTATTCATGAGATGCAGTGCCTGAGGTGCCACGAGGGAATCTCGCCGTTCGACACAATTGGGATTCATCTGCGGAAAATCAAAATTCTCCATATGGGTTAGCAGTTTTTTCCGCAACTGCTGCACGTAGATCAGTCGCCGCCAGCCGTCTGCCGTGCCGACAGGTGTGACCAATCCGTCAGGACGGGATTGCACAGGATCGGCAGGCCCAAACTGTCGCTCGTCGAGTCGTCCCGAAACCAGCAGCAGTGAATCATACAGCGATTCTGCATCCAGCCGCACCATTGGCATCCGCGAGTACAACATGTTCGATGAATCATGGGCATACTGTTCAGTCATTGCGGAACTCTGGCGATACGTGGTGCTGGTCATCAGCAAACGATGCATCGCTTTCAGCTTCCAGCCCTGCCGCACGAATTCCAGCGACAGCCAGTCCAACAACTCCGGATGCGTCGGAGGTGTGCCAGCCTTGCCAAAGTTGGCGAGTGTCCTGACAAGCCCAAAGCCAAAGTGATGCTTCCAGATTCGATTGATCATCACACGGGATGTGAGCGGATGTTCCGGGCGAATAATCCACTTTGCGAAAGCAAGACGTCGGCCGGTCTGCTTCGCTCCCGGCCACGGTGGTTCAACGCTGAATGGTGTCTTGCCGTCGGTCAGCACCGAGGGAACTCCGGGACCAATCAAACGGGATGGACTTAGCGGATCTCCTCGACGATACAGGTACGTCGGCGAAGGTTCGCCTCGATCCCACAGCGCCTGCACCAGAGGTTCCGGCTGCCGCTGCGCTTCCAGGGCTTTGATCCTGTCGTCCGGTTCAGGACTTTGCCGCGCAGCATTGATCTCTTCCGTCACGCGAGCTTCATTGGCTTCCCACGCCCTGCGCTCAGCAGTTGCAACAAACGGAAGATGTCGACCGGTGTGAAAATCCTGGCTCACCGGACCGATCCCAGGCTTGACCTCCGGCTTCAACCAGTCGTATTCGTCGTATGCCCCCTTGAAGACCGCGACCATGCGATAGTAGTCTCGATGGGGAATCGGATCGAACTTATGACTATGACATCGAGCACATTTCAGCGTCAGCCCCATTACCGCTGAACCAAGTACGTCAATCTCGTCGGCAATGACTTCAATTCGATCGGGAACATAGCCCGTGATGTTAGCCCATGTGGCATCTGGTGCCATTCGCAGAAATGCGGTCGCGACGAGGTTGTCCGCGATCGCCGGAGTGATTTCTTCAGCGTGCTCATAGTCGGTGAGCTCATCACCGGCCAACTGTTCCAATATGAAGCGGTCGTACGGTTTGTCAGTGTTAAATGCACGAATCACGTAGTCCCGGTACCGCCACGCAAATGGTCGCGGCAGATCCTGTTCTCGCTTGCCTTCCGAATCCGCATAGCCCGCAACATCCAGCCAATAACGGCCCCAGCGTTCGCCATAGCGAGGCGATGCCAATAGTCGGTCGATCAGTTTTTCATAGGCCTGTGGATCAGGGTCATTGACAAACGACTGCACTTCTTCAGGTTTCGGAGGAAGGCCGGTCAAATCAAAACTTGCTCGGCGAATCAAAGTTGTTCGATCCGCTTCAGAGGCAAAGCTCAGCCCGGCTTGCTCCAGCTTCTGCAGCACAAAAGCATCAACCTCATTTCGCACGCGATTCGCATCACGAACGTGTGGCAAGCTGACGGGCTGTGGTGGCTGAAATGCCCAGAAGGCTCGATCTTCGTCCGTCACCAGCGAATCGGGTTCCGATGTCGCCACATCCGGTTGTACGTCCACTTCCGGCGCACCGGCGCTGATCCATTCAGTAAGCACGCTGGTCTCGCTGTCTTCCATCGGCTTCACACTGGCTTCGACCAGCCGATCATGCGGCGGCATTTCCCCTGCATGAACTCGCAGCAGCAGCCGACTTTCGTCAGGCTTGCCCGGCACGATAGCGGGCCCGGATTTTCCTCCGGCGAGCATCGTAGCCTTCGAACTCAAATTCAGCCCGCCTTCCTGTCGACGATGCCCATGACAAACCGTGCAGCGTCGCAGCATGATCGGAATCACATCGTGCTGATTCGGAATCTGAAGAGCAGGATGTTCACCGGTGCTGTCTGCAAACACTGCTCCGGCAGTGATCCATTGTTCAATGAGCCGAATCTCAGTCTCCGAAAGCCGATCCTTTTCTTCCGGGGGCATCTCACCACTGTTAACTTTCTGGAACAGCAGACTCTTTAAAGGTTCACCTGCGACAATAATGGGGCCGGATTCCCCGCCCTTTCGCAGTCCCTCGCCATGCGCCAAATTCAATTCCGCTTTCCGCGTGTCTGCTCCATGACAATTCAGGCACTTGCGGTTAAGTAACGGCTGAATGTCTGACTGGAATGTACTTGGGCCAAGCCCAGCGTTGGTCTTAACGCCGACAGGTTCGTCGGCAATCACCTTCAGCGGCCAGGCAGGTACTGTGGCTGTGACAATGAACCCAATGAAAAAGCAGAATCTCCGCATGGCATTTCCTGAGCATCACTTTGTGGGAAACTGTGTTTGCCACAGGCAAGGTACCGCACACAATCGTCAGCGAACAGCCATCATGCGAAGAAAAAAACTGCCATGTGGACTCATCAAAATTGTGTAACCGGAGATCGGCGAGCATCGGCAGTTTGTGGAGGACATCGAATAGAACGTGCTTTTTTCTCCTCCCGTCGCGATTCAGAATATTCTTGCCGGGCGACTGGCGACGATCTGGCTAGCTGGGCAAAATCGCGTTGTGGAAGATGTCCTGCACATCATCGCAATCGTTCAGCAAATTGATGAACTTTTCAAAGGTGGGCAGATCTTCCGGGCTAATCTCCTTGCTTGCCTGAGGGTGGAAGGTGATTTCCTGAACCTCCAGCTCTATTCCGGGAAACGCTTCCAGCAATGCTGTTTTCGCTTTGAAAAACTCGCTGGCAGGGGCGAACAGGGTCACCTGGCCATCCTCACATTCGACATCATCGACATCGACGTCGGCGTCCAGCATGGCTTCCAATACCTGATCTCCGTTATCCCCCTTAAAGGACAGAACTGCCAGATGGTCAAACAAATGCGCGACAGAACCTGCCGGTCCCAGTTTTGAACCAGTCCTGGTGAAACAATTGCGGATGTCTGTAATGGTACGGTTGTTGTTATCGGTCAAACAATCGACGATGACTGAGCAGCCACCGGGACCGAAACCTTCGTAACGAACGGATACAAAGTCTTCGCCGCCGATGCCTTTGGCCTTCTCTATCGCCTTTTCAATAACGTGACTTGGTACCTGATCGCGTTTGGCCCTCTCAATCAAGTTACGCAGGGCCGGATTATTCTCGGGGTCCGCGACGCCGTTCTTGGCAACCACATACAGCTGCTTGCCATACTTGGCATAAAGTTTTGACTTCTGACCTGCCGTCTTGAATATCGAGGCCTTGCGATTTTCGAAACTTCTTCCCATAGCGATTGTCACTTGCCTTGTTACGAATTGCCTGGAACCTTTGAATCAGTTCTTGATCCGCACAGCATCCTAGCAAATGCAGGAGCGACTACCAAATGGTGCAGCCTGGCCAACAATCCCCGCGTCGGAGACACGGGGTACATCTGGCAAATGGTGCAGCGACTGCCTCTGTCGATTGCTCGCGGGGTTACGTGAAAGTATTACTGAAGGATTCCACCGTGTTGTGGCTGGCAATGCTGATTTCACAACGCTTCAAATTCAAACCGAGTGGCATCAGACTCCTTGTGGCGTTCCCCAATGCTCGCGGTATTCACGGCGGACAAGTGCGTTGGCTTCATCGTCACCGATGACCTGTTCCTGCTGTGATGATGGTAAGATGCTGTTTGATCGATGTTCGATTGATTTCTTTGTCGTTACCGCTGTTCTTCCAGCCCTTTGTTTGATGTGTCCGGCGCGAAAAAGATCACGACCATGCCAAGCCCATAGAACAGGCAAGTCCACTGGCCTATGCGGGGGTAGTTCAAATCGTAGGTCTTCATCAACTGGCCACCCAGCAGAACACCCACGGCTGTCAGGATGCGACCCCAATTGAACGTCACGCCGGTTCCGGTGGCTCGCACACGAGTAGGAAATAGCTCCGGCAGGTAGAGCGGGAGCCAACCAAAATAGATTGTGCCGAAGAATCCCTGAATCAGTACCCACATCAGAAATGTGTCATCCAGCGGCGACAGGAAACGAAAGATGTAGGAACTCGATACCAACGCTCCGAAGCTGATCAGAAAATAGGCCGTGCGGCGACCGCATAGGCTGGCCACCCAGCCCCCAAGCAGGCTCCCAATGACGCCGCCACCAGATTTCATCCACTGCGTCCAGGCCATCAAGTCGGTGTTGGCAGACTGTTCCTGCACCTGATCAGCCCACGGCACGAGCCAGTTCGCGGCTCCCCAGTTGCCCATCAGTGGAATTGCGCCCAGGAGAATCCCGATGATTGTGAAACGCAGCAACGGTGGACGAAAAACTTCACCCACCAACGATGGCAACTTCCGGTTATCCACGCCCTGTTGGCTGGCCAGCCAGGCCGGTGATTCGGGAACGAAGACCAGAATGATCACTCCCAGAACCGTCGGTGCTGCGGCAACCAGCATCACCCAGCGCCAATGATCGGGGGTGATCGGAGTCAACCATGCAAACGTCGCTAATATCATCAGCCCAACATTGGCCGTGCAGCCGAACAATCCGGAAATCCACGGACGAGACATACCGGGCAATGCTTCGGATGCAAGTGATACGGCGTTCGGCCACACGCCTCCGACACCGGTGCAGGCAAGGAACCAGAGTATCAGCAGTTGTTCGGGGGAGGTCACAAAATAGCAGCTTCCGGCCAGCAAGGAATAAGTCAACACGCTGAGCCCCATCGCCCTGGAACGTCCGGCTCGATCTCCGAGCCAACCAAAAGCGAATCCTCCTGTGGCCGCTCCGAGCAGGAACGCACAGACATACCACGAAAACCAGCGGCCGCGCACGGCTTCGATTGTGACTCCCATCTCAGTGACAGCCGACCGCATGGCCAGCGGCGGTATCGCCAGCAGAATCCCGGCACACAACCAGGCCAGCAGAGCACAGCTCACCAGAGTGTAGCGTTGTGCGGTCGTAAGTGGTGGTGGAGAAGACATGGTGGCGGAATCGTGAAAAAAGAAAGTTTTGCGTCTGAATCAGTTGCTGCAAGTCTTTGGTTCGACACCGCAGATGGAATCCCAGTTTAATGCTGATGACTTATTATCAAACGCCAGCAGAGCGTCGTCGATCTGTGAGCGTTCAGCAAAGCCGACCAGTGCGGATGAGACCTGCGGATGCGCCAGCGCGAATCGAATAGCTTCCTCGGGCAAGTGTCGTTCCGTTCCGAGCACATCGTGTATCTGAGTCGCCCGCTGTCTGTCTCGCTCATAGAGGTCCAGCGGGAAGAACGGCGTTTTTAAGGTGTGGGGACTGGGGGAATTGCCGGCGAGCGCGCCGCCAGCCAACACGCGAATCGCCAGAACTCCCATCTGCATTTCGGTACAGGTCGCGATGATGTTGCCATAATTCGTCTCGGCGAAATTTTCAGGCATGTGGCGACCGGCGCTGGGGTTTAGCATATGATAGGGAACCTGCATCGCTTCAAATCTCCCCGAACGCACCACCTGAGCGAGCGACGTTGGGTTGCCGATGCCTGTCAATCCGATATGTCGGACGAGACCTGAATCTCGCAGGTCCTCGAAGGCTTCTGCTACGCCGCCGACTCCCAGTACATCGTCAGGCGTGATGCTGGTAGGCTCGTCACCGCGCTGCGGCGTGATGGCATTGTGCAGTTGCAGCAAAGTCACCCGAGACAGTTTCAGCCGGCGGAGGCTCGCTTCCACAGATCGCCTCACGGCACCGGGAATGTCGCCGAGATCCTCAGTCGTGAGCCGGATCTTGGTGGCCACATAAACTCGTGAGGCTGCCGCAAGTTCGTCCAGCACTCGGCCCAGATTCTGCTCCGACAGGCCGTTCCCGTACGTGGCGGCTGTATCAAACCAGTTGACTCCCCGCTCGATGGCATATTTAATAACATCACACTGCCGCTGCACGTCATCACCGACCATCAACCTTGATACCGGTCCCGCACCGAACGACAGAGCCGAGACCCGCAGACCAGTTTTCCCGAGCAAGCGATATTGCATGGATGCGGTGAGTCCGACAAATAATGGATTGCCAACGGAACACATTGAATCCAGGCCCTCTCTGAAGCAAACTATAGCGGCACTGGCAAAGTGCTGCAGCGCAGCATACTAACTCTTGTCGTGATTAATTTCACCTATTTCGTCCCTGCTCGGTCGTTTGCGTTCAGTTCAACATCTGTTCATACTGAGAACCAAGGTGTGGACGCAGTATGTCGAAGGCGCGCCTTGAGGTGACTGAGTATTCTGTAACTTAATTTTTACCGACATCCGCGAATCGGTCCGGCCGTCTTTCAGACTTCGATTGTCGGTCCATTCAACCCGGAAAGCGCCGGTGAAACAACCAGTCGCCAAAGAATCTTCATCTGTCGATCAGCCAGTCCTGAGGACGAACAGGAATGTGCAAAACAAATTGTCACCAATC
>CANJQC010000005.1 GCA_947476295.1 Planctomycetaceae bacterium
CAGTTGCTCTCCACCCTTTCTCTTGAAAACGCGGTTACCTTTGGCTACAGAGCGGTAACGAATGCTCTGATCAGGACTCTCACCTGACTGTTCAATCGCCTTCACAGGCGCACGAGCGGCATGCGTCAGCTTGCCGGTACAAAAACGAGGTACCATTGGGCTCACGCCACTCCGCTCGCCGGACTCATTTCTGGCTGCGCGGAGTGTAGAATGCCAGTTTCTCAACAGCACTGACATCCTGGGTAAGGGCAGAAAAATGGGAAAACTTTTTTCTTTAGCGATTCTGGTCCTGGTCACGGGGGCCTTTGGCGTCCTGTTCTTTGAAGTGACTTCCACTCTGCTCTTGCCGCTTTTTCTGGCGATGGTGAGTGTCGTCATGTTCCGGCCAGTGCATACATGGATTGAACAACTTTTGAGGGGTCGCAATCGTGTGGCCGCTGTGATCTCAACAGCTCTGGTGCTGCTGGTTGTCGTCGTGCCTTTGGTCATTGTACTGGTACTGGCAGGCAACGAAGCAGCGAAGCTTGTGCGAAGTCTGGATGATGGTGAATTCCGCGATCAACTACAGCGTGCGAGATTGTCGCTGGGGCTTGAATATCCGCACGTCGCGGAGCTGCGCTTCGCGGAACGTTCGTTTGAGCGACTGTTGGCCGATACGCGGGAAGGTGCCTTCGCCAGTGGTAACCACGACGCCTTAGAGCGGCTCCACGATGCACTGCGTCGGTTGCAGGTCATACTGAACAAGGACGGTAATTCTTCTTCGCCATCGGATGCACAGCTCATGCTGGAGGCGTTGGCAAAGGCACAAAAGGAGACACCCGGAACACTGGCGTACCAGCAGGCGATGGAAACGGCCGCCCGCCGTTTCCATGAGTACCGGGTGGAGTTCCTCGGAGGTCCGCCGCGAGCGGTCTTGAAGAACATCGCTAATCCGACGTCTGAAGATCTTAAGGACTGGACCAGCCGGTTATTCGCCGTGACCCCTGACTGGATCTCGTCGTTCGGGGGCCGCGCAGGCATCCTTGCCGGTCGGACCGTATTCGGCATCATTATTCTCGTTGTGACGATGTACTTCCTGTTTGCGGACGGACCTAAAATCGCGAAGCAGTTGATGGCATTGTCGCCACTGGAAGACCGCTACGTAGAGAAACTTCTCGATGAGTTTTCGCGAGTCGCTCGGGCAGTCGTGTCCGGAAGTCTGGCTGCCGCGATGGCTCAGGGCATGCTGGCGGGGATTGGTTTTCGGATCGCCGGACTGCACTCCGTCTTTCTGTTGGCCGCTGTCACAGCTGTTACCGCGATGATTCCATTCGTGGGTGCTGCGATGGTCTGGTTGCCTGCCAGCCTCTGGCTGATTTTCATTGATCACCGACCGACCGCCGGTATCGTGCTCATGATCTACGGCGCTGGCGTGATCTCCACCATTGATAACGTCATCAAACCTTGGGTCCTGCATGATCGCTCCGCCATGCATCCACTCGCCGCTCTGATCGGCGTGCTCGGGGGCGTTCAGGCGCTCGGGCCCCCTGGCGTTTTTGTCGGCCCCATGGTCGTCGCATTTCTTCAGACACTGCTGGCGCTGTTGCACCGGGAACTTCTGACGTTTGGCGACAGCCGGAAAAAGGCACAACGCGCGTCGGATGAACCTTTGGTGTAGACTTTTGTTTTCCGCACTCAAACGATCACGGACAATCCATTTCCGCGATCAATGCAGTCCCTAAAACTGTCTCGACCAATAAAGATTCGCTGATCGCCAGGCACGTTGGTGATCATCTGACAGTGGAAGTTAAACACATGAACCCCACACTCAATCAAGAAAACCCGTCGAAAGCCGCTGGTACCGAGACAGACACATGCCTGTCTCTGTCCTCACCTGCTTACTCGATACCGACAGATCAGCTTTTAGCGGCGTGCGAAGTGAATGCGGAGAATGGATTGTCCGCCGCAGACGTTCAGAGACGCCGTCAACGGTGCGGCTCGAACCAGTTGACCGAGGCTCCGCCGGTGCCGGCATGGCGAAAGTTCTTGGCTCAGTTCACGGACCTCGTGATCTGGATTCTGATTGTGGCCGCAGTGATTTCAGGTCTCATGAAGGAGTGGGCCGATACGGCCGCGATTCTGGCAATCGTAGTTGTCAATGGAATCATCGGCTATCTCCAGGAAGAAAAGGCAGGCCGGGCGCTGGCGGCGCTGCAGAAAATGTCGTCGCCGATGGCCAGAGTCATTCGCGATGGCGTTCTGCAGGTGATCCCGGCTTCGGAGTTGGTACCGGGCGACATCATCGAACTGGAAGCAGGCGACAATATCCCCACCGACTCGCGGCTGCTGAGCGGCTTTGGGCTCCGAGTTCAGGAAGCGTCGCTGACGGGCGAATCGTCTCCCGTTAACAAAGAGGCCGATTGTGTATTGGATGAGAATTCTCCATTGGGTGACCGTCGAAACATGGTCTACATGGGGACCGTTGCGGCAGCCGGTAAAGCCAGCGCGATTGTCGTCGCGACGGGAATGAATACCGAGTTGGGACATATCGCCGGGATGCTGCAGCGGGCTGAACTGAAACCAACTCCACTGCAACGACGGCTGGCAGAACTCGGTAAAGTGCTGGTGCTGGTGTGTCTGGGGATTGTCGTTGTTATTTTTGCTTTGCAATTGTGGCGTGGCGGAGAGTTTCTGGAGACATTGCTCATTTCTGTGAGCCTTGCCGTTGCGGCGGTTCCCGAGGGACTTCCGGCTGTTGTAACCCTGACACTTGCGTTGGGCCTGCAACGGATGGTCAAGAGAAACGCGCTCGTTCGCAAACTGCCAAGCGTCGAAACACTGGGTTCCGTGACAGTTGTTTGTTCAGACAAGACCGGGACGCTGACTCGTAACGAAATGACGGTACGTGAGATTATTACCGGCGGCGAACGCTTTCACGTTACCGGCGGCGGATATGCGCCGCGAGGAGAATTCCTGAAATGCCGCAAGTTCGAATCACAGATAGAGTCAGAGGCGGCGCAGACGGCTGCTGACACGCCAGTCAATCCACAAGATCAGCTCGATCTGTTGCAACTGCTGACGGCGGCTGCGCGATGTAACAACGCGACGGTCAGCCCGGTGGGCGACGATGCAGATTCATGGCAGGTGATCGGCGATCCGACTGAAGGAGCGTTGGTAGTCGCCGCGCTCAAAGCCGGAATCGAAGCGCACGACCGCACGCTGCATGTCGTGCATGAAATTCCGTTCGATTCAGAACGTAAGGCAATGTCGGTGGTCATGCGCGGACCAGATGACTGCCGCGTGATGTATTCCAAAGGCGCCCCGGAAGTCATCCTTGCAAAGTGCAGCAGCATGCGGCGCGGCGGGAATGTCGAACCGCTCACTGCAGACGGTCGTCTTCAGATCATGCGCTGGAATTCCGAAATGGCATCCCGCGCGCTCCGCGTGTTAGCGCTTGCGTATCGCGACTATACGCAGACAAATGGAACTGAATACGACGAAACCGACCTGACTTTTGCAGGCCTGATTGGCATGATCGATCCACCGCGCGAGGAAGTGAAAGCTGCGGTCCTGATCAGCCGGAAGGCAGGCATCCGTCCTGTCATGATCACCGGAGATCATCCGGACACGGCGTTGGCAATCGCGCGTGAACTTCAGATCGCTTCCGCGAATGATCTCGCCGTTTCAGGCCAGGAGCTTGACGAACTTTCGGACGAGCAACTGGCGGCTCAGGTCGACAGAATTTCCGTCTATGCCCGCGTCTCGGCCGAACATAAACTGCGTGTCGTGCGTGCGTGGCAAAGCCGTGGTCAGATTGTTGCCATGACCGGCGATGGTGTGAACGATGCTCCGGCGGTAAAAGCTGCCGACATCGGAATTGCCATGGGTGTGACCGGCACTGACGTTACCAAAGAAGCATCAGATATGGTGCTCATCGACGACAACTTTGCCTCGATCGTCAATGCCGTCGAGGAAGGTCGCGGGATTTTCGACAACATTCAGAAGTTCGTGCATTATCTGCTGTCATGCAACGCTGGCGAAGTGATGCTGATGTTCTTCGCCGCGCTGATTGGCTGGCCAGTGCCATTAATGGCTATTCAGATTCTGTGGATCAATCTCGTCACCGATGGACTGCCGGCACTGGCACTGGGGATGGAACGCCCCGAACGGGACATCATGACTCGTGCGCCCCGTCCACCTCACGAGGCCGTGATTACACCAGAACGCGGGCTGCTGATGCTGTTTCACGGCACGCTGGTCGCAACCGTGGCCGCGCTCGGCTTCTGGATTATCTATCAGGGGGACGAATCACAGGTGACCCGTGCTCGAACCGTTACGTTTTGCGTGTCGGCTTTTTCGCAACTCTTTTTTGCCATCGGTTGCCGCAGCCAGCGTTTCACAATGCCGGAACTTGGTTTGTTTACAAACCCCCATCTGTTCGGAGCAATCGTCATTTCAGGTTTTCTGCAACTGAGCGTTGTGACGCTCCCGTTCGCTCAACCGGTGTTTGACGTCGCTACTCACCTCTCGTGGGAATGGCTGCTGATCGGCGCGCTCGCCGTGATACCAGTCACGATCATTGAAGTCGTCAAACTTCTGCGGGAACGCTTGCAACAACCTGTGTCGCGTTAGCGTACTAAAAAAGTCAGGAAGCGGCTCGGAAACGAAGGACGGGCAGCGTCAACTCCCGGACAGCGTTGGGATCTTATGCTTCCGCTGCTGAACAAAATCGTAACTTTGGCATGTGATGTGTGCGTTGCTGAAAACTGTGTTGCCAAATTGTGAGACACTAGCTGTCCATTCTGTCGTCTCACGTCTGAGCCGCACACTGTGTGCGAATTTGGCACTCTGTGAATCCTTGTGAATGAGCACACTTTCGCCAGCCGCCCTGATAATTTTCGGGACAGAGAAGTACCCCGCAGCTGAACTTCGCTGGGCACAAAAATTGCTCTCCCGCAGGCGTGAGTTCTGCGTCGTGAGCGTTGTAGATAATGTGGGACTCCTGTCACGGCACCGCAGTTCTCAAAGTACCCAATCCTATGGAACGCGAACAGACGACCATTGATGGCAACGAAGCAGCAGCGCTGATCGCACATGCCACGAACGAAGTTATTGCGATTTATCCGATTACGCCGGCGTCAACGATGGGCGAGCTTGCGGATGCCTAGTCGTCGCAGGGGCAGAAAAACATCTACGGGACCGTGCCGCAGGTCATTGAGATGCAGAGCGAAGCCGGTGCAGCCGGGGCCGTGCATGGGTCACTGCAGGCAGGGGCGCTGACAACGACTTTTACGGCGTCGCAGGGTCTGCTGCTGATGATCCCGAACATGTTCAGGATCGCCGGCGAGCTGACATCGACAGTCTTTCATATCGCCGCTCGGTCGATCGCAACACACGCTCTCTCGATCTTCGGAGACCACAGCGATGTCATGGCCGTCCGGTCCACTGGCTGGGCAATGCTCTCGTCGGCATCCGTTCAGGAAGTGCATGACTTCGCCCTGATTGCACAGACCGCCACACTGGAGTCGCGAATTCCGTTCCTTCCCTTCTTTGATGGATTCCGCACCTCGCATGAAATTAACAAGATTGAACGGCTCACAAACGACGACATTCGGGCGATGATCGATGAACGATTGGTGCAGGCGCATCGTGAACGCGGACTCAATCCGGATCGACCGGTTCTCAGGGGCTCGGCCCAGAATCCGGATGTGTTCTTTCCGGCGCGCGAAGCCATCAATCCTTTCTATGACGTCTGTCCGGGGATCGTCCAGCGAACGATGGATCGCTTCGCGGAGCTGACTGGGCGTCACTACGGACTGTTCGAATATGCCGGCGCACCTGACGCGACATGCGTCATCGTGCTGATGGGATCAGGATCGGGTGCCGTCGAGGAGACAATTGAACGTCTGACGCAGGACGACGAAAAGGTCGGCGTTTTGAAAGTCCGGCTGTATCGCCCATTCGCCAGCGCCGCATTTGTCCGCGCGTTGCCGGTCACAACGCAGTCGATCGCAGTTCTCGACCGCACGAAAGAGCCGGGGGCGATCGGCGAACCATTGTATCAGGACGTCCTGACAGCCATCGCCGAAGAATGGACAAGCCGGGCTCCGGAGAGCCCGCTCCCGCGGGTGATCGGCGGACGTTACGGTTTGTCGTCGAAGGAATTTACACCAGCGATGGCCATGGCAGTCCTGAATGAACTCAAACAGAGCAAGCCGAAACGTCACTTCACGATCGGAATTCACGATGACGTGACGCATCTGAGTCTTAAGTGGAATCCACAGGATTGGAAGGAGCCGCAGGACGTGCATCGTGCGGTATTCTACGGTCTGGGGAGTGATGGCACGGTAGGGGCCAACAAGAACTCGGTGAAGATTCTGGGTGAAAACACAGCGATGTTCGCTCAGGGCTACTTCGTATATGACTCAAAGAAAGCGGGATCGGTCACGGTTTCACACCTGCGTTTCAGTCATCGACCGATCCGGTCGTCGTACCTGATTGATCAGGCCAGCTTTGTCGCGTGCCATCAGTTTCATTTCCTTGAAAGCCGGGACGTGCTGACGATCGCGCAACAGGGTGCGACGTTTCTGCTGAACACTCCGCATGGTCCAGATGTGATCTGGGATAAGTTACCGAACGAAGTGCAGCAGCAGATCATCGAAACACGTCTGCGGATGTTCGTGATTGATGCTGACAAAGTCGCTGACGACGCAGGTCTTGGCGTACGCGTTAACACCGTCATGCAGACATGCTTTTTCGCGATTACGGATGTATTGCCGCGTGACGAAGCGATCAGTCAGATCAAGCTCTCCATCAGGAAGTCCTACGCAAAGCGTGGTGAGACAGTACTGCAACGGAACTTCGCAGCTGTCGATAGTACACTGGAGAATCTGCACCAGGTCACGATTCCGGCCGATGCGACTGCGACGATCATACGTCGACCGGTTGTCAACAATGGTGTATCGGATTTCGTCAAACGCGTGACCAGCATGATGCTGGAAGGCAAAGGCGACCTGTTGCCAGTCAGTGCGATGCCGGTTGATGGAACATTTCCAACGGGCACCGCGAAATTCGAAAAACGCAGCATCGCAAAAGAGATTCCAATCTGAGACGCAGACGTTTGTATCGAATGCGGACTATGCACGCTGGTTTGTCCTCACGCCGCCATTCGGTCCAGAATCATTGAGCCGGGTCGATTGAGCGACGCACCAGCGGGCTTTATCACGAAACCGTGGGCAGGCAAAGACTTTGCCTCGCAGTTATTCACGATTCAGGTCGCACCCGATGATTGCACTGGCTGCGGGGTGTGCGTCGATGTCTGTCCGGCGCGCAGCAAAGAGATCGCCAGTCACAAGGCGATCAACATGGAACCGAAGGTCGATCACCTGCAGCGTGAACGCGACAACTTTGACTTTTTCCTCGGCCTGCCTGACAATGATCGAGCACAGGTCGGTGAGCCACAGATCAAGAGCCTGCAATTGCTGCAGCCCCTTTTTGAGTTTTCAGGAGCATGTGCGGGCTGTGGCGAAACGCCCTATCTCAAGATGATGAGTCAGTTGTTTGGTGACCGAGCCGTGATTGCAAATGCGACTGGCTGCTCGTCTATCTTTGGCGGAAATCTTCCGACGACACCATGGTCCGTGAATTCAGACGGTCGTGGTCCGGCGTGGTCGAACTCGCTCTTTGAAGACAACGCCGAATTTGGCCTTGGCATGCGTCTGGCGCTTGATCAACAACTGGACTACGCTCAGATTCTGTTGAAACGACTGGAATCCGATGTTGGCAGAGAGCTTGTCGAAGCCATTCTGTCCTGCCCACAAGTGAACGAAGCTGAGATCGCACGACAACGTGAACGCATGACGAAGTTGAAACAACGTCTCGGTGAAATTGGAGGTTCGGATGCATCGAACCTCATGAGTCTCGCAGACATCCTGGTCAAACGCAGCCTGTGGATCATCGGCGGTGATGGCTGGGCGTATGACATTGGATTCGGCGGACTTGATCACGTACTTTCATCCGGCCGGAACGTCAACATTCTGGTGCTGGACACTGAAGTTTATTCCAACACGGGCGGGCAGGCGTCCAAAGCAACGCCACGTGCCGCAGTCGCCAAGTTTGCTGCGGGCGGCAAAACAACACGCCGTAAGGATCTGGGCATGATGGCTGTTGAATACGGCAATGTCTACGTCGCACAAGTCGCGATGGGGGCCCAGCCTCTGCAGACTTTGAAAGCATTTCGCGAAGCCGAATCTTACTCTGGCGCGTCGTTGATCATCGCCTTCAGCCCGTGCATCGCACATGGAATTGATATGTCGCGCAGCATGAGCCACCAGAAGGACGCCGTCAACAGTGCGTTCTGGCCACTGTACCGCTACGACCCACGGGACGCCCATGATCAACAGCATCCATTTCATCTCGACAGTCGCCGGGCCACCATGTCGTTCCGGGATTACGCCATGACGGAAGCACGGTTCGCGGTGCTGATGCGTTCTGATCCGGAAACAGCTGAAAAGCTGTTCGATCTTGCTCAGAGAGACATCGACGATCAATGGCATTTCTACGAACAGATGGCCGGAGTCGAACGAGAAGTCGTTCAGGAGACGAATGCGCATGACCGTTGACTTGAGTACCGAGTACATGGGGCTGCAACTGCCGCATCCGATCGTCGCGGCCGCATGTCCGCTGACGGGCGACCTAGATATGCTTCGCCGCCTAGAAGATGCCGGTGTGGCTGCGGCGGTTCTGCCATCACTGTTCGAAGAACAGATTGAACACGATGAAATGGAGAACCATCGATTCCGGGAAACACATGCCGAAGCGTTTGCCGAAGCGATGACCTACTTTCCCGAAATGGATGAGTATAACAGTGGTCTCGACAAATATCTGGATCACATTCGAGCGGCAAAGGCGAGCGTTTCGATTCCAGTGATTGCAAGCCTGAATGGTTCAACGCCAGGTGGCTGGGTTCGCTATGCAACACGACTTCAGGAAGCCAGTGCCGACGCTCTTGAACTGAACGTGTATCTGGTAGCGCAGGATTCTCAGAAGACTGCTGACGACATTGAACAACATTATCTGGAACTTGTGCGGATGGTGAAGGAGGCGATCTCGATCCCGCTGTCAGTCAAGATCGGCCCGTACTTCAGTTCGTTGCCGAACTTTGCCTTGCGTTTGTTCGATGCCGGAGCGGACGGCATGGTGGTCTTCAACCGCTACCTGTATCCGGACATCAATCTCGACTCCCGGGAATTTACGACGGAGCTGACGTTGACGACCAGCGACGATATGCGTGTGCCTCTACGCTGGATCGGAATTCTCCGAGGCGAATTGCTGAATTCCTCTCTCGCCGCAACCAGCGGCATCAATACGACAAGCGATATTGTCAAAATGCTGCTCGTCGGAGCTGACGTCACTATGATTGCAGGAGTGCTGTACAAGAAGGGCCCCGAGGTTGTCTCAGAGCTGATCACAGGACTGCGCACGTGGCTGGATGAGCGTGAGTACGAATCCGTGCGGCAGATGAAAGGCAGCATGTGCGCCAGATTCGCGGCGTATCGCCCAGCCTATGATCGGGCCAACTACATGGAAATGCTTGTCAATTTTGCCGCACCCGAGGTTTGATGCAATCTTCACGAAATGGCGAGTTGAACGCGGACGCCGGCTGAAACCCCAGTTTTGAGGTTGCACATTTCGTTCGGGCTGGAAGCCCGGCACAGGATATGTCGGCCCTCCGGGCCTGAAATGCGCAACTTCAAAAAGCGCAGTTCAGGGTCAGGGCAGTGTCGCGATGAGTACGCTGCCCACGATGACGAGAATTCCAAAGAGAATGGCGATGCGCAGAAACAGCTTCCGGTGTCCGAGCATCGCAACGAGTCCTGCTTTGAAGACGAGATTTGCCATGACTGCGGAGATAATCACCTTCCAGCCGGTCTCTGCAGTGAGCCGTCCTGCTGAGACCATGCGAGATGTCGACAGAGTGATCGCGTCCATGTCCGTCAGTCCGGAAAGCACGGCCACCACAAACAGACCGCTCCTTTCGAAGTGGACTTTCGTCGCTGCAACGGCAAACAGGATGATTGCGTAAAGGGCTCCAAAAACGAGAGCGGACTTCAGCTCCGTGGGATTCGCCTGTTCCGGCATGGCTTCGGTTTCTTTCCGAGTTCCGAACCATCCGACCACAGACAGCAACAACGCCACTGAAACCAGCACCGACATCGGCAGCACGCACTTCAGCAGAAAATCCTGTCCGACCACAGCCATTTCGATAACCACTCGAATGAAACTGACAGTCGTGGAAATCATGACCACTGCGGCCGCGGCGCGCACTGATGACGGAGCCAGCCGGGAACGTTTGGCAAAACTGACGGCCGTGGCGGTACTGGAAATTGTGCCGCCGAGGATGCCTCCGAGAACGATGCCTGCCTGCTGTCCGAAAAATTTCCAGATGACGTAGCCTCCAAGGCTGATGCCGACAACCAGAACGACCATCCACCAGATCTCACGCGGATTCAGAACGTCGTACCAGCCGTAGACCTGATTTGGCAGGATCGGCAGGATGATGCACGAGATCAGGACAAACTGCATAATAGCTTTGATGTCTGCATCACCCAGGCGCGCAACAACTCCGTGCAGCTCCAGCTTCATCTCCAGGAGAATGGCGACCATTCCACCGACTGCCACGGCCACAGACCAGTTGCCATTCAGCACATAGGCTCCGACCGCATACATCAGGGGCATGGCGATGGCCGTCGTCAGTCCCGTGTGATCGTCGCCTCGAGCCGGAGTCGTCATTATTCCGACAACGGTCGTCGCGACGACTCCTGCAAGCCCAACGGCGACAATCCATCCCCCATAGATACCGGCGAGGAGAGCGCACACGGTCCCAAAGACCGTCACCAGTGGAAACGTGCGAATTCCTCCAAGCGGAGCACGGACATGCTGCCGCTGGAGGCCGACGAGCAGCCCCAGCATCAGTGAAATGCCAAGGTTTTGGAAAATCAGAATTGTGTCCATCATCCGGGTCCCGCTGTCGCACCAGTTGCATTCTACTCGAGTGAACGAA
Source organism: Planctomycetaceae bacterium (assembly GCA_947476295.1). Lineage (GTDB taxonomy): Bacteria > Planctomycetota > Planctomycetia > Planctomycetales > Planctomycetaceae > SXXK01. The sequence goes on from CANJQC010000005.1 coordinate 11,042, forward strand.
TAGAGGAGCCAGTATGACGCCAATTCAAGCTGAATCACGCTTTTCTTTCAGTAACCAGTGCGGCATGGGAAGAGGGACACGTTGCATTCTCGGAAAAGAAAGGGTGCGAAAAGTTACGGGACGCTGCTCGCGCGGCCCGCTGGGCCAGCGGTGAAACGAGTCGATACCAACCGCGTACGGTAGAACAATCCATATCCTTTGTTTTCTTGTTTTTTGTGGTTGTTGCTCCCTGGACGGCCAGAGCTTAACATTAGAGTATCAGCAGGGTGGGAACCTGCGCATCAAAGCATTCCACGGAATCAGCATGGCAGCGGAATCATCCCCCTCCCTGCAACGTTTCGACCACCTGCATCCACTTCACGCAGCGAAACAGATCTCACAATATCCCGATACCCCAATTTCCCTCAAAATGCCAACTTTGCTGCGGCCTAGCACCAGAGCACCATGTTGTTTCGCAATTTGCGTGAACTTGTCTCGCAGCCGCAGCATTACCGCGTGACTTTGCTGGCGGCGATTTTTCTTACCGACAAGGTTGACACGGATTTCCGCCAGATGGGCGACTGCCGCAGATAGTAGTGGCGGCTAGTCCATTGAAGTCGATCGGGCCCGGGATACCGACGTAGCTGGTAAAATCGGTGACTTCCGGAACGGTGTTCAGGACCAGTTCAAACTCAGCAACGACCGCGTTTGTCCGCTCCAGCGAGGTGCCCTCGGCCAGATCCAGCACCAGCAAAAACTCGTTCTTGTTGTCGAACGGCAGCATTTTGAGCGTCACGGCAAGCGTGGCACTGATCAAAGGCGGCCGAATTTCGGCAACTGCTTCCTGAACAATTCGTCGAGTCGCTTTCTTCCGTTCCTTAAAGTGACGGGCGATATTTTCGACATCGTTAATTGGATCATCGACCAGCAGGCCGAGCGAGAGAATCAGCGCGAACAGGGTGACCCGATTGATTGTGTAGCCAAACAACAAATTTACGGCCAGCGTCAGACCAAAGACGACCGGCACGGCGACTGCCACGATGAAGGCCTCACGCCATCCAAGGCTCAGCGTCAGCAGGGCAATGACGATGGCTATCGCCACGCCAAGAACTTCAACCAGCTCGTTCACTTTTTCATTCGCTGTGTGACCGTAGTTGCGAGTCACAATCAGTTCCACATCGCTGGGCAGGACATCACAGCGCAGGGAATTTGCGGCTTCGATAATGCTGGAGGCCACGATGACCGCATTCGCGCCTTTTTGCGTGGAGACGGCGATTGTGACAACTGGCTGCAAGGGTTCTGCATTGCCTGCTTCATTTGCGGACAAGTCCGCTAACGAGGCACGATCGACTGTTGCGCGTTGCTCAAAATGGCGGGCGGGTCCCCAGCCGTGACGCACGTAATTGGCAACTTCCGCAGGAGCGTCTTCGATTGTCACCAAGTCTTTGAGAAAGATCGGATGATCCTCAAAAACGCCGACGACCAGTTCATTCAACTGCTCTGGACGAGAAATCGCAGAGGCTGTTTCGATTCGAATGATCTGATCTTTCGTCGTCAACTCACCCGCAGGCAGAGAAACATTTGCCCCTTGAATGGCCCGCTGAATCTCCAGTGGACTCAGCCGATAGCCCTGCAGCCGCTCCGGATCCAGATTCAACCGAATCGTGCGAGGTTCACCGCCGATCACTTCCGCTCGTGACACCTGCGGCACCTCTGCAAGACGTTCGACCATTTCTTCGCCAAGTCGTCGCAGAGAATGAGTGTCGTGGCCAGCTCCTTTCATGGTCAATGTCGTAATCGGGACATCGGCGATTTCAACCGGCTTGACCACCTAGCCGGTCACGCCGGGGGGAACCTAGTCCAAGTTTTCATTGATCTTCTTAAAGAGCTTCACCAGGCTGTGTTCGCGATCCTGGCCAACGAAAAACCGTACCGTGATGACCGCCTAGTTTTCTCGCGACATGCTTGAGCGTCATCGCGAGTGATTCGCGAACGGATGCCACCATTTGCATATGGGTTGGATCAAACAACGTCAGCATCACCTGACCGGGGCTCACTGTGTCGCCAACTTCCACTCGCTTGTCGATGATCGTTCCAGTCATGGGTGAGCGGATCGTGGCGTGGTCAAGCATGATCTGCGACTCATTAAGCGGCTGCTCCGAATGACTTCCATACCGCTGCGCCTTTTTAGGTGTGGACACTGTATTTCTCCGACAAGACAGCGCGCGGCGGATGAGGCCACACTACACGCTTCATGATATCAGGCATGCTGCTTATTCTTCTGATCGCTGCAAAACAACGCGGCTGCAGAGGGGTTGAGAGTCACAACCCATCATGGGGCGGCGTACGGCGACCGACGCTTAGCCGCATCGCGTCGCGAAAGTCGGTGGAAGGCGCATAACCGAGTTCGCGAACGGCCTTATCAATACTGTAATCCAGATTCATGCCTAGAAACTTGATACGGGCGTTGTTCAGCAGTGGCGCTCTTTTCTTGCCGAGTAGTTTCCATGTGGTCTCCATCGCTTTGGCGAGGAACTTCGCAACTGGCAGCGGTACGATCCTTGTCGGTTTGGAAATTCCGGCTGCATCACAAACCGTATCGATGAACTCTCGCTTAGTTACGGCTCGTGGATCACGGATATTGAACACTTCCCCCACAATGTCGTCGCGTTCGATCGCCAGCCAGATGGCTTCGCAGAGATTGCCGACATATGTATTATTCATGAGTTTGTCTGGCGAACCAAGAAACGCAAACTTTCCAGATCGGAGTCGCTCGGTAAGAGTTGGCAGAACCGTGCGATCACGCGGCCCGTAGATGAAACCTGGTCGCAATACGACCGCTGGCAATTTGCGATCACGAATGTAGTCGCAGACGAGCAGTTCGGATTCCACTTTTGTGAGCGTATAGCCATCGATCCCCGTCGCACTGGGAGCTGTCGCTTCATCCGTGCCGTAGTGATCCTTGCCTTCGTAGACGCCCAGCGAACTGATCTGCACCCACCGCTTCAAGGTATTTGCAGCCAACGCCGCATCCAGCAACGCTTGAGTACCAGTGACGTTAATTCGTCGGTACTCATTCGTGGGTCCCCAGTCACCGACTCTCGCCGCACAGTGAATTACAATCGTCACTCCGTCACACGCCGACGTGAGTGAGTCCGGCTGATCCAGATCACCCTGAGCGAGTTCCACATTCAGTCCGCACAATAAATTGACATCTGCATTCGGTCTGACCAGCGCACGCACGCGCCAACCTCGCTGTACAGCGCGCTCCGCCACGTGACTGCCAACCAACCCGGTCGCGCCTGTGACAAGCAGGATGTCGTTCGAAGTCACTTGCACAAATTTACATCCTTAAACTAAGAATCCAACCACTGCCGTGGCAGCATACCATACCTGCTGCAATTACTCATCACAGGGTTCTTTGCACCTCGGCTGATCACATGCGTCTGATTAATGCGTCGATTGAACAGACGGCTTTAACACCAAAGTGGCCCGATATCGCACGTCGGATCTCAACACTATACCACCGAAAGTGATGGCGTCACTGAGGGTTCAATCCCACGGATGAATCATCAGGCAGCTTCACGCTTGCGTTTGTTCCTCAATTCCCGACACTTCGACTGTCTGAGACGGTTTCAGACATTTTTTACACGCTATAGCGACAGGACTTGAGAGAAGAAATGAGCAAAAATCGCCAACCTGAGGTGACAGCCGCGATCAAAGATATTGACTTCGACAAGAATGATTATCAAATCGAACTGAACACGAATCACGGCCGCATTCTGCTGAACCTGCTTCCAGATGTCGCGCCGGGGCATTGTGCCAACATGATTGCGCTGACAAAGATCGGCTACTACAACGGAGTTTCATTTCATCGTATCATTAAAGGATTCATGATTCAGGGCGGTTGTCCGCTTGGAACCGGAACTGGCGGGCCGGGGTACACCATCAAGGCGGAATTCAATGAGACGCCGCATGTCGTCGGCGTGCTGTCGATGGCTCGTACAAGTGACCCGAACTCGGCGGGCGGCCAGTTCTTTATTTGCTTGGGAACTCAAGCCTCTCTTGACCGACAGTATACGGTTTTCGGCAGGACCGCAGATGATGCCAGCCTTGAAGTCGTCAAGAAGATCGGCGTGCTTCCTACCGATCACAGCGACAAGCCTAAACAACCGGCTGTGATCGAAACAGCGACTGTGATCTGCACGCCACAGTAGCTGAATCTTTTCTGCAGGTTCCGATGGCACCGGTCTTCTAAGGGCACCGGGATTGCTTCCTGTGCATGGCCTTGGCAATCGCTACGCTTTGCGAAGTGATCCCGCCTTTCTCCGAATTATTCGCCTTCCCTCCGGAGAGCATTGATGCCGTTGAACTCGCACGCTGTGCATCGTTGCATTGCGACTCAACATGCTGGTCATTCGTTCGGCAATTTCTTTGGTCGGACTCGTGAGGGCGTGTTTATTGAAACGCGCCGATCGATGCTGAAAACCGGAATGGCTGGCATCGCAGGATTGTCGCTGCCGGGTCTGATACAGGCTCGGGCAGAAGGAGCGGTTACCGGGAATACCTTGCCATCAGGCAAAAGCATCATCCTGCTGTGGATGGCGGGTGGGCCAAGTCATATCGACACGTGGGACAGCAAGCCCGACCGTCCGTGGATCAATCGCGGGCCGTTCGGCGTGACTCAGACAAAGTTGCCCGGGGTCGTTATCAGTGAACACCTGCCGAAGCAGGCTGCGATGCTCGACAAGTTTACGATCATCCGATCGGTTGATTCACGGCACAGCAACCATGAACCAAACATGGTATTTCAGACAGCAAACCTCACCGCCGAACCACGCACCAATCCGGAAGCTGTCAAGTATCCCTCTCTGGCGTCTGTCGTGGCCAAACATCATGGCGCGAACGATCCGACCATGCCGCCATATGCGGCATTTATGAAATCGCGATCTCATCTGGCATTCGCCGGATATCTGGGCAAGCAATACGATCCATTCATCTGTGACAAGGCCGCGAGGCTGCCGGTTTATACGGATGTCGGAGCGGACACGGGCCGCATGACCGGCGGTGACTTATTTCAGATGCCGACTGGTCTGTCTGAATCACGCATATATGAACGGATCAGTCTGTTGCAGAAATTTGATCAGATGAAGGCCGGACTCGACCAAGATGGTTCTCTGGCGGCATTGAATTCTTATCAGCAGCAGGCCGTGGATCTGCTGCTGGGTGAACGTGCCCGCAGGGCTTTCGATCTGAATCAGGAAGATCCCACGGTCCGTAGCCGTTATGGTAAGCACCTGTGGTGTCAACAGGCTCTGATTGCACGGCGGCTTATTGAAGCGGGCACGACGTTTGTTACTCTGGACCTGAGTTACCACGGCGCCTCAGGTACTTGGGATACACATGGCGACAACATCCCGCCTTACGGCGGCATCACAAAAGGACTTGGACCTCTGCTGCCCTTGTTCGACCATTTGATTACAACACTCGTGAGCGATCTTGAAGAGCGAGGGTTGCTGGACAAAGTGATGGTGATTGCGATGGGTGAGTTTGGCAGATCTCCAAACATGGGTACTCAGGGCAGCACCGACGGACGCAATCACTGGCAGGAGGTCATGTCCATGTGCATGGCTGGCGGTGGACTGAGACATGGTCAGGTGATCGGAGCGACCGAATCAGATGGTGGTTCGATCAAAGAACGCCCTGTGACGCCGGCAGACCTTGCCGCCACAATTTTTCACTACTTCGGTGTGCCGCAGGACGTGCAGTACACCGACCATCAGGGCCGCCCGCGTTTTGTTATCGACAGTGGAAGCCCGATCCCGGAATTGATCTGACAGACGAACCTCGATCTGGAAAAACTGAGACAAATTCAACTCTACGCTGCAATGGCCCGGCTGTAGATATTCACCGATGTCGGCGATGCTCGAACACTTACTCTGCCGTGCCGGCAATGGCGCACGCTTTATGGACACCAGTGCTCAGCCTGCTGGAGTGATCGGCTTCCGGACGTGTCAAAGTGGCCCACAGATACGCTGTGAAGAACTCGCGGATATACGGAAGTCGCAGCAGTGGTTTTGTCCACGATGCGTACCTTGAACCAAATGGCTGCAGCCGTAATGTGCAGTCAAATTCCGATTCGCGAAAGACTCTTTCGAAGTCCCGGATAAGATATTTGTTGAGGTAATCAGTCGAGATACTTTCTTCCTTGAATTTCTCCGGCTTTCGATTGCCGTCACTATCCAGATCATGCATGTTCGGCTGATACCACGGCGAATTGTAGACACGGTGGCACGTGCGCAGCAGTGTCCGTTCTGAGAAAAAAACGTGCGCCCACGGCACCGGCATCGTGGACCACAGGTGCGGTGCGAACGGGTGATACCAGCCCCATGTTCCGATCAGCAGTTGTCCGCCGGGACGCAGGATGCGATAGCATTCATGCAGCATATCAGCCGGATGGGCAACGTGTTCAAACACGTCGTAGCACAAGATGACATCGACACTGCTGTCCTGTAGCGGCATACGCTTCACGTCGCTTTCCAGAAACGTGATGTGATCTCTGCTGTGGTGTTGACGGGCCTTGGCAATCGCGTCCTTATCGATGTCGATGCCGTACACATGAGTCGCCTCGGCATCGGCATAACGACTGGTGATGGCTCCGTCAAAACAGCCGAAATCCACTACGACTTTTCCCTTAAGCCGGATCCCACACGCCGCTGCGGCATTGAGTACAAACTGAGATTGCTGACTCCGGAAATCAGCGTAGGCATTTTCGGACTGCAGCGCATCCTTCATTTCACTGGAATGTCCCAATTCCGATTGATACAGCCGCTTTGCCAGAGAAAACAGAATTGTTTCTGGTAAAGACATGGCTTCCGCTCGAGAAAAGGAACGTGGGATGATGTTGAACGGAATTCTGTGTCGCGTCGGACGGGATGAGGCGTTGATTCGGGAGATAGTGTCAATTTCACTACAAAGAAACGAGCCTTGCTTCTGAAGTTACGAGGCGTTTCGATTTGGCGACATAGTGTTTCGATTTAGCAACAGAGTGATGTTTGAGTGAGCCGTCACAATTCCACAGATGCAACCGAGCCGAAAGCGGCTAATTCCGAAGTCAATTCGCACATCGCCACGACCCGAGGATTCCTGGTCTAGGCTACGGTTTTTGAATCGGCAGATGCAGATCAACCTGATTATGCATCGTGTACAATCGCCATTGATGGCCGTCGTGCACAAGCTGACCGCTGGATTTATCTTCGTCAATCGGACGCAGAGGGCCTCGGGCGTCTTTCGTCCACTGGACCAGATCAAAGGATGTTGCCAGATAAGTACACCATTGCCGCGGCTTTTCAGGAGAACCGCTGCCATGCAACACGGCGACGTACTGGTCGCCAATGCGAATAACCTGGTTCATGGCGATCATTATAGCGTCGAAATCCTCGGGGCCGGGCAGAATTAAAGGGTCGTCAGAGACGTTCGTCCAGATCTTCATGTCCGTTGATCGAGCCAGCCAGATTCCTGCGTCACGCCGTTCGTAAAACAGATTCCAGACGCCGTCTTCAAGGTACGCGGTTGGCGTCCCGAACGGTCCGGACGGAATGGGTTGCCCATCCTTCATTCGGACATCCAGCGTTCCAATGCAATCCCAGTGAATGCCATTTGTCGATTTTAGGAGTTGCGACTGATCCTGATTACCTTCGGCAAACATGAAGTATTCGCCACCGCGTTTGACGATCATCATGTCTTCGACCCAGTGGTCACTAACGATCGGATTCGCGGATGATCGATGCCAAGTGATCCCGTCGGATGACGTTGCCAATCCAAGACTCATCGCTGGCGGTTGTTGAGCGGGATCGTAACCGGTGTACCAGAGTTTCCAGCCTGTTTCGTCTTTCATGATCCAGCCTCGTTCACGGATTTTCGTGTCCCATTTTCCATCAGCTGCAGCGAACACTGGATTGGCCGGCACTGGTTCAAACGCAATCGACGGGACTTGCAGGTCCTCGGCGCAGGCGACCGGACTCGCGCTCTGCAAGGGCAGCAGGGTGAACCCAAAAATGACCGCGGTCGCAATGGTCCAACGCAGGAATCGATACCACGCGCGGCACCTGAGACTTTTTGGCTTTACGCCGCCCAGTGCTGGAGTTTGAAATTCGAATTCCTCATGTATTCCCGAGTCGAGTAGAATCATGCAAATAGTTCCGCAGAGTCTGAAAGCTGGTTCGCACGATCGGAATGTCGTGCTCTGTCACAGCCATCATACGTTGCGCGGCGGGCCAACGCACCAAACTACGGAAAGATCAGGAAGAACCCGACCATTGCTGCGGCCTGCATGAATGCGGCTTCTTCGTTGAATGGAATTTGGTAGTGCTTCTTTGGGGCACATTCACCAGGACGATAGTAGCCGAGTGTATATTCACGAGAACGAACAGGGTGTAGCGCCATCTGATATGGCATTCCGACCAGTTGTGTGGCAAAGCGGCCTGCGGATGCAAACGGCTGCACAGCGGGATGATACGTATGCCCGTAGCGTTCCAGAGACGGGTCTTCGAAGTAGAGTGGGTAGTGATACAAATTCGTTGGTGCCCATTGCAGCACCGCAGGGCTGGATTGGCGAGCAATATAGTCGCCCTGATCGAGTTTCTTGTCGAACCCGTCCGGCAACTGATTCGGTTTGATATTTCTCATCGCATAGCTCAGCGTCGGGCGGATCTTGCGAATGTCGGTCTTGAGCCGATTCTTGCCAGGTGCTTCAGCATTTTTCGTATCATCGGTTGCCATCGGGCGCGCGGATTCCACGATTTGCGGTGACGCCACGGAGATTGGATTCTGGTCGAAAACATCTACGTCGTATTGATGTTCGGGTGGAAGTGTGTGATCGTTGATAAAATCTCTGATGGATGCTTTGATCTGGCTAGGTTCAACCGTCACTATTTCTACGTACGGCAAACGCTGTTGCCACCAGTCACCTATGGTTCCACATTCGGACGGACATGTGCCATTCATGAGTACGTCATCAACATGCGTTGTATATTCCTGCTCCCATATCTCCATCTGATTTGGATCGACCGGCTGGCAGGCGTTCAAATGTTGCGCCGGGGCTGAAGTGGCCGTGTGGTCCATCGAGCCGGCTAGCGGGTCAGCGTCAGCCACCCGAAACCCCTGTGATATGGTTGTACTGCGGGTGGCGTTCGACTTGCTGCCCAAAGGATGAGAGCCTGTTGGAAAGTTATTCGGTCTTTGATGACCGAGGACAAGGATACTAAGTGGCAGATCAACTGCATCGGAAGTTTGTACGTTCTCCACCGAAGTTCGCATTGCAGAGGCCGGAATTCCCTCGCGCGGTGCCCGTCGCCAGCGTTCTGACTGAGCAGTGTTTCGCGGCGATGTAACGCCTGCCGCCTCAGCTGTCGTTACAGGAAGACGCGAACCAGGCGTGGATCGCAGCAGTGTTTCTGGCACTGGACCAGACAGAATCTCATGCGGTAGTGGATGTGAGGGAGCCGAAAGAGTTGCTCGGTTGGGCGAGACCTGGGCAGATGCCATGCTGGCAATGTTCAGAATCGCGCAAACAGCGATTACTGCCATGCCTCCTGGCAAAGAGTCAGACATGCATGTCCAATTCATATACTTTGACTGAGATGTAGTGACTGGCGCGAAAGCGTGCCTAGTCTTTTGGAGCATGCTCCACAGAGTAGTTGGGAGATTCTTGTGTGATAGCGATATCATGTGGATGGTTCTCCCTAACCGAAGCCGCCGTGATTTCAATAAACCGAGCTTTCTCACGAAGTTCGCGAGTGGTCCCGACTCCGACATAACCCATGCCGGATCGCAGACCGCCAGTCAGTTGGTACATCAACGGCTGCAGGGCTCCTCTGTACGAAACGCGACCTTCCACGCCCTCCGGAACCAGTTTAGACTGGTCGCCCGTCGGAGCATGGCCCTGCCGATAACGTTCACTACTGCCTTTTATCATCGCCCCCAGCGAACCCATTCCGCGGTATCGCTTGAAGCTCCGTCCCTGGTAAAGAATCATCTCGCCAGGGCTTTCATCGACACCCGCCAGCAGACCGCCGACCATGACAGTCCACGCTCCGGCAGCAAGTGCTTTCGTAATATCTCCGCTGAAACGAATTCCTCCGTCAGCGATAATCGGGATACCTGCTCCCGCAAGGCCCTTCGCGGCATTCGCAATGGCCGATAACTGCGGAACACCGATACCCGAAATAATTCTGGTGGTACAAATTGATCCTGGCCCGATTCCGACCTTCACGGCATCGGCCCCGGCATTCGCCAGAGCCTTCGCACCTTCCACCGTTGCCACATTTCCGGCAATCACATCGATCAGCATTTTCTGCTTAATGGCAGCAACCGTCTCAATCACATTGCGAGAATGCCCATGAGCGCTGTCTACGACTAAAACATCAACACCTTTTTCAACTAATTGGGCCGCTCGCTCAAAATCAAAAACACCTATTGCGGCACCAACCCGCAAACGACCACGCGAATCCTTCGATGCCCGCGGAAATTGCAGGTTCTTGTCGATGTCACGAATCGTGATGAGTCCCTTTAATTGATAATCATCGTCCACGAGCAGCAGTTTCTCGACCTTGTTTTCCAGGAGAATTCGTTCAGCATCTTCAAGCTTCGTATTCTCCGGTGCAGTCACCAGTCCTTCTCTGGTCATGATTTCAGATACTGGCCGGTTTTTTGAATCCAGAAACCGCAGGTCGCGACGTGTTAGAATGCCGACCAGTCGTCCGTTGACGGTGATCGGTACGCCGCCGATGTTGCGTTCGTCCATGATCCGCACGGCTTCTCCCGCAGGAGTCTCCGGCGGCAACGTGACGGGATCTACGATCACGCCATGCTCGCTGCGTTTCACGCGATCGACCTGCATCGCCTGCTGTTCGATCGACATATTCTTGTGAATAATGCCGATGCCTCCCAGCTGCGCCATCGCGATCGCCATTTCACTTTCGGTGACGGTGTCCATCGGACTGCTGACGATTGGCAGATTCAGCGGGATGTTCCGCGTGATGTACGAACTAATATCGACTTCGGACGGGATAACTTCGCTGTACCCAGGCTCCAAAAGAACATCATCAAACGTCAATCCGCGATAAGCAATGCGATCCTGCATGGTGAGGGCTCCCTTGATTTGAGATTTTTGATTTGGAATTCAGAATTCGGATGCCGTTTGGCCCTTTTCCAGGATTGCGGCATGAACTCGATTCGACAGTCGAATCAATGTGGCAATCTCCATCTGTTCCGCCCGATCGTCGATCTTGTGTTCCAGTTCAGCGAGGAGACGATCCACATCCTCCTTCTCCAGTTGTTTGCGATACATTCCGATCAGGACGGGGCGAATGAGTTTGCGGCGTTGCGAAAACGTGCGTCTCAAAAAATCCAGAAAGAATTTGCGATCGTTGATTCTGGCGGCCGCTTCTTTGTTGCGCCAGATACTGACGATTGCCGAATCCACCTTTGGTCGTGGCCAGAAGACGTTCGGCCCCAGCCTCCGCAGAATTCGGATACTTGCCTGGGACTGAATCCACACAGACAAGGCCGAGTAGCCGGACGTTCCGTGTTCGGACGCCATCTTTTCGCCGAGTTCCCACTGGATTGTGCAGACCATGCGTTCCCACGGCAGATCCGACGCGATCAAATTGGCAATCACCGGCGTTGCCACGCTGTAAGGCAAATTCGACACCAGTTTCAGCTGTCCGTTCGGAAGTGATGCAACCTGCGCGCGAATGAGATCACAAATCTCCGGTGCCAGTGTGTTCTTGTTTTTTAGGATGTCCTCGTTGATGAGCATCACGTTATCGCAACCTTTGACGGCTTCTGCCGCAAGAAGTGCCATGTTCCTGTCCACATCGACCGAGATCACTTTCCCGGCCTCTTCCGCTAGAAACGCTGTCATGCCTCCAGTGCCTGAACCGACCTCCAGTGCCACATCATTTGGCCCAAGGTTCGCATGACGCACAACGAATTCGATTAGATTGACATCGATCAGAAAATTCTGCCCCAGATCACCGCGCGGGTTGAAGCCATGCTGCGTAAACAGCTCCATCAACCATGACCGTGTCTGACGCTGAACATCTCTCATCGGGGCAGGGGACTTTCAGCATTCAGTTGAGGTCGGAGACTGGCGATCGTCTGCGGGGACAGGGAAATCAGGCCGTCAGCAAAACGACGTTCGAGCAGTTGATCCACGTATTTGCCAAGAATGTCGTTTTCGATATTGATCACGTCGCCCACACCCGCCGATCCCAGGGTCGTGACTTGCAGTGTGTGCGGTATTAACGCGACAGAAAACCGATCGGCAGTCAGATTGGCGACAGTCAGGCTGATGCCATCCACCGCCACTGCCCCCTTTGACACGAGCAATCGTTGCTGCTCAAAGCCAGGAGTGAACCACATATCGATCCAGTCACCGTTTCGCACTATCTCGCTAACGGCCGCGACGCCATCGACATGGCCTTGCACTAAATGCCCGCCCAAGCGTGCATTCGCCGCGAGCGATCTTTCCAGATTCACGCGGCTGTCAACCTTCATTCGCCCAAGATTCGTCTTGGAAAGTGTTTCGGCCCCGGCTTCGAAATCCAGCATGTCACCGTTGATCGCAACGACAGTCAGGCAACAGCCACAGATTGAAATGCTGTCACCAATCGCTACGTCAGATGAAGGAAAACAGGTCGAATCCGGAGTGATCGACAGGCGCAGCCCAACAGGAAGAGAGGCGATTCGTCTGACAGTTCCCTGCCCTTCCACGAGGCCTGTAAACATAATAAATCAGCTTATTTTGCAACGAAATTACACCGCAGCGGGTGCCTAAGATCACCAAGCGACACCCATCGGGTCTGCCACCATCGATCGTTGCGTGCGGAGTTTATCAGAATCCATCCCAATTACACGGAAGCGATTAAAGTTTCCCAACGTGGCGTACGGGGCTCAAACGCGACATCGTTCGCTCCTCCCAAGCGTCGAAATTATGTCAAATCCGCCCTTCGGGGGTTTTCCGGAAGCAGAAAGGCCGCTATCCTCCGTTGCTTGGATTTAGGCTCACTCGCATCGCTATTATCAAAAATCAAGATATCGTGAAGAGCGTGCTCTGACAGTGCCGATGTGGATGCGACCAAAATCAGCACCTCGTAAAGACAATACAGGAAAACAGACAGTGGCAAAAACGAATCGGAAACTCAATAAAGCCAACCACGGCCAACGCCCCGCAAGCTCCAAGGCCCGTCGTCTGAAACGCAAACACGTCAAGCTATCGTAGGGGTTTTTGTGAATCGCCACTCCGGGCACTGAAATAGTGGTCGGTGAACTTCACGTCGATTTTTCGTGAAGTTCGTGAAGGTGGCCAAGTCAAACATGAATTCGTCGGCTATCTCTCAGACCTGCAAGACGATCGTGGGAATGTCATCATGGATTGGCTCGCCACTGGGAAGGCACTGTTCGGCGACGAAGGAATCATGAGTATCGGCCGCAGCCTGCCGCACGGAAAATTGGTGGAAGTGCCTAGCCCGACGCGGATACATGATCACGACCAAGCGTATCGACGAAGATCTGCGTGACGTGGACGCGCTCGAATGAATTTCCGCTCTGCGATCAGAAACCTTTTCGATCGCTGGTGGGCATAGGCAAAATCAGCCGTTCGCTGTTTGACGAGAACGATCTTATTGCAGATCTTAACCGAAGATCTGCTCCCCGGTGAGCGACTTGTCGTTTATGGCAATATGTTTTTCGGGTTAACGTACTTGCAAGCGTGAAGCCGCTTACCAAGGCGACGGAAACAGACCTTGATAGAATTGTCGCGGCGACACATCAAAAGCAAGAACTGCTCTCTGTTGAGAACGCGATCGGGCTGGCTGCGGGAGAAGTCATCGGGCTGCTTAAGTGGAGAAGCACTTTGAATTGGCGATCACGGAGAACCTGCATTTTTCCAAGAGCCCGAAGGTGAATTCACCGAAAAAACAATCGATCGTCGATCGCGATACTATCTGAATTGGCGTTCAAGTTTGGGCTAAAGCAACCCAGCATTGTTGAAACGCTTGGCCTCGGTGATTTTTCTGTATGGGCATTCTTACTCAGGCAAGCTGAGTGGAAGGTCACCTTCGGCCACTCTCGGCGCAACGTTTTTCTCAAACGCATCGTCAGCGGGAAGATCCAAACAGAAGTCTGACCAATCAAACTTTGGGTTCAGTTCGGTTTTGGTGCGTCAACAAGGTAAGCGGCTCCCTTTTTGATCACCCTTTTTCCGCCTCTTGAGTTTGATCGTCCACTGATTCGAACTCAAAGCCCGCTTCATCCGGTTGCCGAATACGAACCAATCCTTTGGAAGCCGCATCAAAGGTATGCCCCGGCGTTATTAGGTTCCATGTTCTACGCTCTGTATGAGCGTTCGCACGCCGTTGGCCTTGCTATTGTTGAATTCCTTGTCCCGCTCCAGTGAGAGTGGATTTACACGCAGCAAGTCACCGTTCTTCCGATCCCAAATTTTGTCACTACCCCAGACAAACGAACCTCGTTCATTTTGAATCCACGTCCACTTGGGTTTAATTTGCGCGAGGCCGGTGGATTCGACACGATCCATGCCGATTCTGACATTCTGTTCTGTCCTGACCAGCAATATATCGAAATTGATCTGTATTGCCCGATGGTTTGTTTTAGACTCTGAATGATCGTGAACGAATCGCGCTGTTCGCGTATTTGATGGCGTGGCAGCAATTCTTAGAAAACCACGGTTTGGCGTTTCACTGGTCATTGGAATTTTGTTATTGGTCAATCCTCATGCCACGCCGTATTCATATTGTCGGTCGCAAAAACTCGGGCAAGACTACACTTGTCTGCGAACTTGTCCGTGAATTCACAGCGCGAGGCCTCAAGGTAGCGACGGTGAAACATACGCACCACCATCACGAACTGGATACACCGGGCAAGGATTCGCACAAGCATCGCAACGCAGGCGCTGCAGCGGTCGGAATTCTGTCGCCCCACATGACAGCCCTGTTCATTCCGGCCGAACAAGAGCAGCGAGGGGAATCGCGGTATGCGCAGTTTGAGGTACAGTTTTCGGACTGCGACTTAATTCTGGTTGAAGGTGACCTTCAGGCATCGGCACCGCGAATCGAAGTCTGGCGCAGCGCAATCAGTGAAAGTCCATATGCCGCAAACGATTCAGCAATTGTCGCCGTAATCGCCGGTGACGCACCGCAGGGACTGAAATGTGCTGTGTGGAGTCGTCAAGATGTCGAAAAGATTGCGGACAATATTCTCAAGGTTCAGGCACTTCAAACTTAACCCAACCGTAACTCGCCCACCGGCGAAGATTTTCGCCAGTCTTTTTTCGGAAACAAACACTGTGTGCGGAATCGCCGGAGCCCTTTGGTGGAAGCCTTCACTGGAGATCTCTGCGCTGACGCTGCAGCAGATGACCGACAGTATTCGCCATCGAGGGCCGGATGCTGATGGACACTACTTCTGGCCAACTAAAGACGCGGCACGCAACGGCGCCACCACTGGAATTTCCGCGAAGAATCGCGTTTCCGGCGTGGCACTTGGGCATCGGCGATTGAGCATCATTGACGTTGCTGGCAGCGCTCAGCCGTTGGGGAACGAAGACAACAGCGTGCAGATTGTATTCAACGGTGAGATCTACAATTATTGCGAACTCCGCACCGAACTGCTTAATGCCGGACACCAGTTCCGCACGGACGGTGACACCGAAGTCATTGTGCATCTTTACGAAAAACATGGACTGGACTTCGTCAGACATCTTCGCGGCATGTTTGCACTCGCGATCTGGGATGCCAACAGGCAACGCCTAGTGATCGCGCGCGATCGTGCTGGCAAGAAGCCGTTCTATTATCGCATGGAAGATGGTCGGCTGGCGTTTGCAAGTGAACTCAAAGCCCTGTTGCAGATTCCGGATGTTCCGCGATCGCTCAATCGCCGGGCTGTGCTGCAGTTTCTGACGCTGCAGTATGTTCCGCATCCGCACTGTATTCTGGAAGGATTTCAAAAGCTCCCGCCGGCAACAATCGGAGTCCTTGAAAATGGAAATCTGTCACTGCAGACTTACTGGTCCGCTCCGTATGATCAGCCGGATTTGAGTCGCGCGACCGTTCAAGACTGGCGTGAAGAACTGGACGCTACTCTTTCCGAAGCTGTTCGACTGCGCCTGCGAAGCGATGTCCCGCTGGGCGCGTTTTTGTCTGGCGGAATCGATTCAACCGTGATCTGCGGCCTGATGCAGACTCAGTTGGATCGACCAGTGCAGACATTTTCCATCGGCTTTCCGATCGCAGCCTTTGATGAACGCACCTTCGCACGGCAGGCGTCGCAACATCTCGGGACTGAACATCACGAAGCAGTTGTCACACCGGATGCACTTTCGATTCTGCCGCAGCTGATCTGGCACTACGACGAACCGTTCGGAGACAGCTCCGCGATTCCCACGATGTATTTGTCACGCATGACGCGAGAACACGTCACGGTGGCACTGACCGGCGACGCAGGCGATGAACTTTTCTGTGGCTATGAACGTTACCGCGCCGTCAAACTTACCGGCATGACGGATTTTGTGCCACAGTGGGCACGTCGCTTTGCCTCGTCCGTGATTTCGAGGTTGCCGACGTCGGTCGAACATCGATCCTTCCGCCGTCGTCTGAAACGTCTCTTGGAATCCCTCGCACAGGATCCGGAGCGACGTTACCTGAACTGGATCACAATTTTCAACTCGTCACGTCTGGAATGGCTCGTCACACCGGAACTGTGGGCACTTGCAAAGCATGAAGATCCGGCACAGTGCATCATGAACGCCTATAAACGGTATCCGAAGCGCGACTTTGTGACGCGTACGACAGCGACCGATCTGCAAACCTATCTGCCGTGCGACATCCTCACCAAGGTAGACATCGCGAGCATGGCCGCATCGCTGGAATGCCGATGCCCGATGCTCGACCACCATGTCATCGAACTTGCCGCACGCATGCCGATTGAAGTGAAGCAGACGCTGAAGCAGTCCAAAAAAGTGCTGAGCGAAACATTCAGTCGGCTGATCCCGAAAGACATTCAGACTCGCAAAAAGATGGGCTTCGGCGTCCCGATTGATCATTGGTTTCGAGCCGAATTAAGACCACTGCTGCACGATATCCTGCTGTCACCCCGCTGCCTGCAACGGGGATTATTTAAAGAGGACTCCGTGCGGCAATTGATCGACGAACACTCGTCGAGCCAATTTGATCATGCGTATCGCCTCTGGAATCTGCTCTGCCTAGAACTCTGGCAACGCATGTATCTCGACGCCCCGCCCCCGATTGCGGCCCCAACTGTGTTGTCGTAAAGCGAAACGCGATGGTGCAAAACTTTGATCATTTCGCTGCCGATCGACCAGAGCCGCGAATTGAGGTTGATATCTGCCACTGCAGTAAAAGCATGTTTTTTCTCCGTTCGTCCTCAACAGATCGCACATATTTCACGCTCACGTTCAAGAATTGCGCAAAGTGTACTACAAAGACGGTGCTGTTGTCGTAGAATCTGTACTGAATGTGCCACCTGCTGCGTGCCGCCCATTAGTTATGCCTAATAATGATGCACTCACTTCAAGCGTGCCCGCAATCAGGGCTTCTTTTGTGTTTGTTCGTATTGCGTTAAACACTATGTCTGATTCCGACAGCAAACTCATTAGCGGTCTGATTGGCAGTAGTGCACCGATGCTGGATGTTTATCGGATGACCCGCAAAGTGGCGCCGACTTCGGCCACTGTGCTTTTGACGGGTGAAACTGGGACCGGAAAAGAACTTATCGCTCGGGCACTGCATGAATTGAGTCCTCGTGCGACGGGTCCGTTTATCCGCGTCAACTGCGGCGCACTGTCAGAGAGTTTGCTGGAGAGCGAGTTGTTTGGTCATGCCAAGGGGGCATTTACCAGCGCGATTGAGAATCGCACCGGGCGGTTTGAGGCGGCTCATGGCGGTTCAATTTTCCTGGACGAGATCAACAGCGTGAGTTACCAGCTTCAAGTGAAGCTGCTGCGAGTTCTTCAGGAGCATGAATTTGAACGTGTCGGAGATACGAGAACGATTCGAGTGGACGTTCGCGTCATCGCAGCGACGAACGTTGATCTGCAGGATGAGATTGCTGCCGGTCGATTCCGCGAAGACCTGTTTTATCGCTTGAACGTGATCCCCATTTACTTACCAGCGCTTCGTGAGCGTGGAAGTGACATCGCCGATCTGGTGAATTTCTTTGTGCGACGGTACGCTTTGGCAAACGGATTTCCCACGCCGCGGATGTCACCGGAATCGCTGCGATTCCTGCAGCAGTATGACTGGCCGGGAAACGTCCGCGAACTGCAGAACTACATCGAACGAGCGCTGGTGCTCGCAACCAGCAGTGAGATTACTGCTGACCTGCTGCCGCCTCATGTGCGGGGATTGGCACCTGTTCGTATCGGACGCCGTGCATCGGAAGATCTTGAATCGCTTTGTACGGATCTGGTCAGTCGTCGTCTCGCTCAGCTTGGCGAAGAAAGTGTCGACGTATACAACCAAGTGATGAACGTTGTCGAAAAAGAACTACTGCTGCAGGTGCTGCGACAAAGTCAGGGCGTGCAGACCAGAACTGCCACGCGCCTTGGAATCAACCGCAACACGCTGCACAAGAAGATTGAAGATCACAAGTTGAGTACGGAGGCACGGTAATCCGGGTTTATTCCTCGCGACGGTTCCATTCGGGAATCGCGTTCATTCAAACTGTGCCCTACAATTAAGGCTTGGCTGATCACAAAATGTTCCTTGCCTGAAACGCATTGAGCCACTCCGGAGCATGATCCCGATGCGAAATCCAAAGTCAATCAGTTCGGAATGGGCTCGGCGACATTTGCTCAAGACAGGAACTGCCGGGATCCTTGGGATGTCCTTGCCTCAGTTACTGGCAGCGGAATCCGGCAGCGCGAGGACACATACGGCATCTGCGAAACGAGTGATCGTCATTCTGGAACAGGGCGGTTTGTCCCACATCGACACATGGGATCCAAAACCGGCTGCAGTGGCTGAGCATCGCAGTCCATTTCTGCCGATCTCGACGACGGTCGCTGGAATACAGTTCACTAGTCTGCTGCCCCGAACCGCACGGATCGCCCACAAACTGGCGGTTGTTCGGTCAATGCATCACAACAAAGGCGGAGCTGACGCGCATCCAAATGGAACGCAATATGCTCTTTCTGGTGCTCATCCGTCGAGCATCCTTGAGATGCCGGATGTTGGTTCCGTGGTGTCTCTGTTGCTAGGAACTGACAATCAGTCACTGCCTCCATATGTGATGATTCCCGGTAACAGTGAACAGGCCGCTGAGACTCGCACTGGATTTTTGCCAAAATCGCTGTCCGTTTTCAAGACCGGAGGACACGATTTGTCGGATCGCAAATGGGAGGTTGCGGACCTGCTTGCCCGCATCGACAACAGTGGTTCGCGCCTGAACAATCGACAGCAACTGCTGGAGTCACTCGATCATCGATTCGCCTCCGATACAGACAAAGCGTCGCTGCACGGTATGGATCGGTTTTACGAACAGGCGTTTAACAGTCTGACGAGCCAAGAAGTTGCGCACGCATTTGATTTGTCGGCAGAGCCCGAAAGTGTTCGGGAGGATTACGGTCGAGGTCATCGCGGATCCTGTTACCTTCTGGGGCGCAGACTTCTGGAAGCGGGCGTTCGATTTGTTACCGTTGATGTTCGATGGCCGCTGACAAATGAGACACCCGGAGGTTTCAATCTCAACTGGGATCATCACGATTTGATTTACACGCCCGGTTCCTGTGGCACGGTTCGAGACAAAGCCGGCGGCGAGGGACGATACGGCATTGGGCACTGGGTTATGATGGGAAGTACAGATCGCGCCTTCGCGGCGCTGATCAGTGACCTGGATGAGCGAGGCCTGCTGGATGAAACGCTGGTATGTTTTATCTCTGAATTTGGCCGCACACCGCGACTCAACAAGTTCGCCGGTCGAGATCACTGGACAAATGCCTATTCGATCGCCTTTGCAGGGGCGAAGATTCCCGGCGGCCAGATCATCGGAGAATCAGATCGAGACGGCGGCTACGTGGTGTCTCAGGCCTACACGCCTGAAGACTATGCGACGTCCATCTATGAAAAACTCGGCGTCGATCGATCGAGGCCATTGTTCACATCAGCCCATCGTCCTGTCCACTTTGGACACATGGGACAGCCGATCGCTGAGCTTTTCTGACGCGGCTGACGGACTTACAGACTTAGTGGCGACTGCCAATCGGACTTCAGTTTTGTAAGAGACGCAGTGACAATTCTGGTGCCGCCAACAACAATATCCATTGTTGCCGCAACAATTGTTTTTCCAATGCAAGTGTGTGGCAGGTTGGCAAAAATCGACTCCAACAGAACGCGATGCTTTAGTGAAACTTCAATCAGAAACCGCGTATTAGATTCTGAGAATAGGGCCGCAACCCCGTCTGAAGCCACTTCAATCTCGACCCCAACCCCACCTGCAAATGCCATTTCCGCAGCAGCCACAGCCAGTCCGCCTTCGCTGAGGTCGTGGCATGACAACACCAAGCCTTGTTTGAGAGTTTGATGTAGGGCTCGAAAAATTCTTGGAGCCATGTCTGTGTCAACGGTTGGCACTTTGCCCCCGGTAAGACAATTGACGAGGTTGTAGTGGGAGCCACCCATTTCATCTTTGGTTTCGCCGATCAGATACAGCAGATTACCGGGACCTTTGAGGTCCATGGTGACGCAGGTTTCGATGTCATCGACCTGGCCGAGGGCGGTGATGAGAAGCGTGGAGGGGATAGCCACAGTGCGGCGACCCGTCGCCTTAAAGGATTCAGACCCTTTCGTCGAAGCTGCAACAGGGTCAGCCCCCTTCAAGTCGGTCTCGTAGCTAAATTCGTTGTTGAGGCTGTCTTTGCCGCTGACGAAGGGTGTGCGATAAGCAACAGCGATGTCCTTGCAGGCGACGGCGGCTCGGACGAGGGTGCCGAGGGTCTCGGGACGTTCGGTGTTGCCCCAACAGAAATTGTCGAGGATGGCGATGCGGTCTGGGTCGGCTCCAACGGCGACGCAATTGCGGACGGCTTCGTCGATGGCGGAGGCGGCCATCCAGTACGGATCAAGGTCCCCAAAGTGCGGATTGATGCCGCAGGCGATGACGAGGCCTCGGTTGGATGTCAGGTCGGGACGGACGACGGCGGCGTCAGACGGACCGTCGTTGTTGATGCCGACGAGAGGTTTGATGACGCTGCCGGCCTGGACCTCGTGGTCATACTGGCGAATGATCCATTCTTTGCTGGCAACGTTGAGGGATCGGAGAATCTTCCTGAGGTCGTCAGTGTAGTCCGGCTTATTGTCGCGATCACGCTCCGCGTGATGAGCCTTGAAGTTTGCTGCCGAGGATTCAGAGAGCTTTGCCGCAGCGGGCGAGGCGGCGGTGTTGGAGGTGACAACAGTTGTCGGTTGATGTGAGGTTTCCTCTGAATGCTCCTCACGCGGAGCGTGAGGGCTGCTTTGAATCGCATACACAGCTTCGCGAATCACGGGCGGGCGGCCGTCGTGGAGGAAGTGCATGCTGACTTCGCCGACTTTGTGTTCGCCGTATTTTAGAACAAGTTGCTTCGTGCCGGTGAACTTGCCGATGATCGTGGCTTCGACGCCTTCAGAGGCACACAGTGCTTCGAGCTGAGCCCAATTCGCGGGCGGTACGGACAGGACCATGCGTTCCTGAGCTTCGGAGATCCAGATCTCGGTGTACGACAGTCCGGCATACTTCAAAGGGGCTCGATCCAGCCACACTTCGGCACCCGTGCCTTCACCCATCTCACCCACAGCACTGCTGAAGCCGCCGGCGCCACAGTCGGTGATGGCGGAGTACAAATTCAAGTCGCGTGCAGCCAGAATCACATCGGCCACCATCTTTTCGGTAACCGGGTTGCCGATCTGTACAGACCCACCGCTGATGGATTCACTTTCTTCGGTGAGTTCCACGGACGAAAACGTCGCGCCATGAATTCCGTCACGTCCAGTACGTCCGCCGACAGCCACGATCAGGTCACCGGGGCTGACGAGTTTGTCACACTTATCGACAGGAATCATGGCCACGTTGCCGCAGTAGACCAGCGGGTTGCCAAGATAACGGTCGTCGAAACAGACGGCTCCGTTGACGGTCGGAATGCCCATCCGGTTTCCGTAATCGCGGACTCCGGCCACAACGCCCTGCATGACAGCCAGTGGGTGCAGCACTCCGGGCGGAAGCTGATCTACGGGATAGTCCGGTCGAGCAAAACAGAACACATCGGTGCTGCAAACCGGTCGAGCCCCCAGACCAGTGCCCAGCGGATCGCGGATGACTCCGCCGAGCCCCGTATTGGCTCCGCCGTAGGGTTCGATAGCGGACGGATGGTTGTGAGTCTCAACTTTGATGCAGACATTCTGCTTGTCGTCGAACTTGACGATCCCCGCGTTGTCCTTGAACACGCTGACGCACCAGTCGTCCTTGCCGAGCGATTCGCGAATCTGCACGGTCGCTGCAAAGATCGTTTCTTTCAACATGCTGTTGAAGTGCGTATCCCGGACCACTTTGCCTTCGCAGGTTTCGACGTAATGAATACGTCCGCCTAGCGTCTTGTGCGAACAGTGTTCGCTCCAGGTCTGAGCAACGGTTTCCAGTTCGATGTCAGTGGGGTCTCGCTGTAGTGATCGGAAGTAATCCTGCACCGTCTGCATTTCGGTGATACTCAGATACAACTGGCCCTTTTTGCTGAGTTCCCTCAGAGCCGCATCGTCCATCTCGCGAATAGCGACGGTGGTGAGTTTGAATTTGTATTCGCTGCCGAGCGTCAGGTCTGCAATCTGCAGCGGGCCAGTGATGATGTATTCAATGGCATCGTTAGCGAGAACCTTCTTCGACAGGTGAGCGACTTTGGCCGCGCCCAGTGCTCCGGTCAGCCAATAACGTCGGCAGGTGGCAACGTTTGTGACGCTGAGGTTCAGTCGCGAGAGAGCCTTCGCGGCGTTTTCAGCGACGCTGTCAGTGACGCCGGGGTGGAGAAGCACGTTGAGGAGCGAGGATTGAGGAGCGAGGGCTGAGGAGCGAGTGTCGGGCAGTTCGTGAATGCTGAACTGTTCCGTTACAGGATCAACGAGAAGTTGTTCGGCGGCGCGTGTCGCGTCGTCGCGAGTCAGGTCACCCTGAATGAGAAATGTACGGGCTGATTTGACGGTGCTGAGTCCGCTGATCCCCTGACTATGAGCACTTGCGAGAATTCGTTGACCTTCGTAATCTTTTTCGCTGCCGGTCGGCAGAATTTCGACTTCCCAGAGCATGATATCGTGTGATCCGTGAGAGGAGTTTTTGTTCTCGATTAGCGACGCCACCTCGCCTGTTGGGGTGGTTTATACTATATGCAGCGTCCAATGTTTACCTTCCACGCCGACGTCATCGTAATACGAAAATGCTGCAGAATCATTATCTTCGTTGAAATCTGGCAATTGAACTTGGCTGCGTCACTGTTACAGATTCCCGTTTTGTGCGGCGAATGTGCTGGACCCCTGTTTCCAAAGATCACCAGTCGATTCCATGTGGTAGGTTCTCACAGCCCCCAATTTTTGCACCGTCCAGCAAGCAAGAGCCCTCAAAATGGACCCAAGTCATCTTCAGGAACTGGTGACACTCGAAGATCATTACTGGTGGCACGTCGCCAAACGCAAGTTGGTTACGCGACTGATGAAGCGTTACTGCCCACCGCCCGGGCGACTCGTCGAAGGCGGCATTGGATCGGGTCGCAACCTTGTTGAGTTTTCTGAGCTTGGTTACGACGTCACCGGTTTCGATCTGATGCCGGAATCCGTGCAGCATGTGCGCAATCGCGGCATCGAAGATGTGCGTATTCACGATCTCGGTCGGCCATGGCCAGTCGATGATTCGTCGCTGCGAGCTGTTGTGCTGCTGGACGTACTGGAACATGTTGAAGATCCTGTCGCGGTGCTGAGGCACGCCTACACGGCATTGGAAGAAGGAGGAGCCGTGATCGCCACTGTGCCGGCTCATCCCTGGCTATACAGTCGCTGGGACGAGCAACTGGGACACTTCCGTCGGTATACAACGCGCGAGTTTCGCCGTCACGCAAACGAAGCGAGTTTTCGCGTTTCATTCCTAAACTACTGGAATAGTTTTACAATGCCGGCGGCCGTTGCCATGCGGAGCTGGGAGAAATTTTTCCCGAGCCGCACACAACCCGACTTCCCAGCCGTATCCTCATTCACCAACCGCGCGTTGCTGACAGCTGCGTCGGCTGAACGATGGTGCCTGACAAACTTCGGGCTTCCAACCGGTCTTTCTCTGGCAGGAGTTCTGCTGAAATGAAGCCTCAGACGAATCGCAAAGCCCGTGATCGTCGAACAGCGAAAGTTTCTGTCGTGCTGCCGGTATTTAATGAAACGGCTATTCTGCAGGAACTCAATCGCTGGATCGTCGCGGTCCTTGAACGTACGAAATCGAACTTTGAGGTCGTTTATGTGAACGACGGTTCTTCGGATGGTTCGCGCGAAAATCTGACCACACTGGCGGAACAGGATCGACGGATCGTCGTCGTTCATCTGTCACGCAACTTTGGACATCAGCCAGCGGTTCATGCTGGTCTGGAACACGCGATGGGCGACGTCGTGATCGTGATGGATTCGGATCTGCAGGACAATCCAGAGGCCATTCCTGCGTTTCTGGATCAGTGGGAAAGTGGCTTCGATGTCGTTTACGCTCAACGGACCAATCGGAAGGAATCACTGCCTAAGCGCGTCCTTTTTTATAGTTTCTATCGCTTGCTGAACGCGATTGCCGACAGCCCGATCCCGGCAGACGCGGGTAATTTCGGATTGCTGGATCGATCCGTTGTCGATGCCGTGCTGTCGCTTCCCGAACGCGAACGCTTCTTTCCTGGTCTGCGGAGCTGGGCGGGATTTCGTCAGACGGGAATTCCGGTCGAACGGGGGGCTCGGCACGACGATACGCCGCGTGTTTCTCTGCGAGGATTGTTTCGACTTGCCAAGACCGCTATTTTTTCGTTCTCATCCTTCCCGCTGAAGTTTTTCTACGTGATCGCCGGAGTTTCTGCCACGGTCTGCTTGGGCACGATTGCCTTTGTGCTGTGGCATCGTCTGCTCACCGGACTCGCGATTCCGGGCTGGGCGTCCGTCATCATCACAGCTTCCTTTTTTGGTTCACTCAACGCATTTGGAATCTCGATCCTTGGCGAATATGTAATTCGGATCTACGATCAAGTGCGAGCTCGTCCGGTATATGTGAAAGCTGAAACACTGAATTCCGGCGTCTCCCGAAACTCACACGTCCTTAATGGGACGCATTCGCCTGTCGATGACTTGAACCGTATTGAACAACTGCTGTCTGATTTGCACAGGGATTACTCATCGACTGCGCCACGATCGGCAGTGGGGCAGACTTCCAGCCTGCCGTATTAGCTGAAAAGACAAACTCTTCAGCAATGAATGGCAGGCTGAAAGCCTGCCCCATGGTCTCAGCCGCGGAGCGACTCAGCGACGTACTTTCAACACTTTTTTCTTCCAGTACTTACTGAGCGACATCATGAAAATCACGATGATTGGAACCGGGTACGTGGGACTCGTTACCGGAACCTGTTTCGCAGAAAGCGGCAACGATGTGACCTGTCTGGACGTCGATAGTCGCAAAGTCAAATTACTCAACGACGGTGGCGTCCCGATCTACGAACCGGGATTGGAAGAACTCGTTAAACGCAATGCTGCAGCCGGCCGTCTGACATTTACCACCAGCTACGAAGATGCCATTTCGTTCGCTCAATGCGTCTTCATCTGTGTCGGAACACCACAGGACGAATCGGGTGCTGCCGATCTGCGATACGTGCAGAGCGCGGCGGAAAGCATGGCTCCGTATTTGAACGCGAATGCCGTGGTTGTCTGCAAGAGTACCGTACCGGTGGGCACAAATCGCCGAGTCGCCGCATGGATCAAAGCGAAAACCGATACTGCGTTCAGCATCGCCTCAAATCCGGAGTTCCTCAAGGAAGGTGCGGCAATTGATGACTTTACGAAACCCGATCGAGTTGTCGTAGGTGTCGATGATCCCGCCGCAGCGGACGTTCTGCTGGAATTGTACAAGCCGTTTCTGCGCACAGAGAAGCCATTCATTTCTGTCTGCATCGAAAGCGCAGAGATGATCAAATATGCGGCCAACTGCATGTTGGCTACAAAGATCAGCTTCATCAACGAGATGGCGAACATCTGCGAACGTGTCGGAGCGGATATCAACGAAGTTCGCAAGGGTATCGGACACGATGCTCGGATTGGATTTTCTTTTCTGTTTCCTGGCGTCGGCTACGGCGGTTCGTGTTTTCCAAAAGACGTCCGAGCCCTCGCGGCACTGGCTTCTGAATACGGCGTCGAGCCTCGCATTCTGCGTACTGTCGATGAAACGAATAACCAGCAAAAACACGTGCTGTTCCGCAAGCTGCTTGATTACTTTGGCGGTGACCTGACCGGACGCACGATCGCTGTCTGGGGACTGAGCTTTAAGCCTCGCACCGATGATATCCGTGAAGCTCCTGCACTAGTGCTGGTTCAGAGTCTGCTTGAAGCTGGCGCGATCGTCAAAGTCCACGATCCAGTCGCTCTGGAGAATGTTCGGAAAGAAATCGGCGACCGTATCACCTACTGCGACCATCATTACGACGCCTGCGAAGGTGCGGATGCCATTGCAATCGTGACGGAATGGAATGAATTCCGAAATCCGGATTTTAACTATATAAAACTGAAGATGAAGTCACCGGTCATCTTCGACGGTCGCAATTTGTACGACCGCACCAAAATGGCGGCTCGCGGGTTTTACTACTCCGGCATCGGTCTGAGCGCTTTGCCCGTCAGCAAGTAGAATTAAACGTCGTGTGTGGAAATATCCTAAATTGCCGCAGCCTCCGCTATGAACTGTAGTCAGGGAGCGACCGAACTACGCAGGCGACCTCGCTCTGCCGACCGGCATTCCTTTGAACGCTCAGTCAAAAACAGCGCCGTGGCACAAAAACCAATCTTCCACGTCGCTTTTTGGCCTCTTTCTCACCGACTGAGATTCTCAAACATGTAGAGGCCGGATTTTCCTGGGCACACAACATCGATGTCTCCGTCACCGTCTATGTCAACCGCCGCGATCTGAAGTCCTGTGCCGGCGCTGCCTGTCGGGAAATCTTTCAGAGCCCAGCGGTCCTTGGCGTCTTTGGGAGCGTTGATCGCAGGGTCGCCGTGGAAGATCGTGTGCCTCATCCATTTTGCTGCGACACGGTCAAATTGATAATAGTAGACCACGGATGCATCGGTGTCGCCTGGTTCTACTTCGTGCGCGTAGACTCGTTTGCCCGTAATGAGTTCCTGTTCGCCTTTGCCATCAAGATCGGCAAAAACCAGTGTGTGGACCTGAGAGAATGTGTCGTCGATATCCAGCCTGGTCCATTCGCGCTTGCCGTCGTTTCCCACGGATTGCTTGAGCCAATGCAAACCGAAGCCGTGGCCCATGCCGTACACGATGTCCGCCAACTGATCGCCATCGACGTCGCGACCGTGAATAAAAAACCCGGCTGCTCCCAGCTGGAACTCGGCATGAAACTGCCATGCGCTGGAAGCAGCGTCCTCGGGCTGTTCATGCCAGCCTTTCGGCGTGATAATGTCCAGCCTTCCGTCACGGTTGATGTCTCCGACTCCCACACCATGCCCGGCACCTTCGCTGCCAAGATCATGTTTGGTCCAGACGACGGCAGGCTTCTGTTGCGTCAGCTCATACCAGACAACGACGTTACCCGTGTTCGGCAGAAAATCGAGTTTCCCGTCGCCGTTGATATCGACAAGTTCGCCGGTCTCCATATTTCCGGGAGTATCAATTTCATGCTCAGTCCACGGTGCAGTCGCATCGCCACCCGGATTCTCGACCCAGCCAACTCGCCTGCCGAAGTAATTGCAGGTGACGATATCAGGGCGCCCGTCGTCGTTCACATCCAGCGGCGAATCTGAGAAGTCTTCATAATAGTGCGGATTCGGGCCACTCGCCGGAACATCACGCACCTTGCGCTTCGTCCAGTTCGGAGCTTCATACCACGAATCGCCGCAGAAGATATCCGTCTTCCCGTCCCCATTGAAGTCAGCCGTTCCACAAGCTTCATACGGCGACTGATCATTGATCGTGTGCATCTTCCAGTTCAGGTCCGGATGAGATTCCTGAGCAAACGCGGCGGCATCGCCTATCACAATATAACCAATGGAAAGGCAGATGAGCGTGGACGTGCGACCGGATTGAATCAGCATCAAAAACTCCAGGCAAGGCTTCGAAGGCAATGATATTAAAGGAGATGGCAGGCAGCGATTTGGCACCGATGTTCGCCTAAATGACATCAGTCTGGCAAGCGACCGAAGAAAACATATTGATCCTGTCGAAAATCTGGTGATGCAGGCTTTCACGCTCACGCCGAGAGCGATGATGTCCTAGAATCCGGGGCTCGAAATTGACGACGGCTCTGCAAATGAGAATGCTGGCTGTGCAACGAACTGTCTTCTGGCGGATTTGACGGAACATGATTTGCGTGAGTCTCGGGCGAACTCGGCATTCGTCGATGATGGAAGAACACCGGTCTCTGGCTGAAAAGAAGGCCGAACTGGTCGAGCTGCGCGTTGATTACATGCGCAAGCGGCCTGATATCGGACTGATGCTGAAGGACCGACCGACGCCTGTGGTCGTCACCTGTCGTCGCCGAGCGGATCGTGGTCGCTGGTTTGGCACGGAGGAGCAGCGGCAGACGATTCTGCGGGAAGCCATCATCGGCGGGGCAGAGTACGTCGATCTCGAAGACGACATCGCGAAGTCCGTCCGTCGCTACGGGAAAACGAAGCGGATCGTTAGCTATCACAACTTCGAAGAGACACCGATGGAGTTGTACGATATTTATCGGCGTCTAACGCAGTGTGATGCGGACATCATTAAAATTGTGACAATGGCAAATTCGCCGGCAGACAATGTTCGCATGCTGGAAATGGTGAGTGCGTCGGAGATCCCGACGGTCGGGTTCTGCATGGGTGAACTGGGCACCATCAGTCGCATTCTCTGCGGACGAGCAGGTTCACCGTTCACTTATGCCAGCTTCAGTCGTGAACGCGAGCTGGCTCCTGGGCAGTTGTCGTATGCAGAAGTCCGCAACCTGTATCGATACAACAGGATTACGAAGGACACAAAAGTATTTGGTGTGATCGGTGACCCGATTGCTCACAGCAAGAGTCCCCTTATTCACAACGCGGCGTTTCGCAAATTGGGCATCGATGCAGTCTACCTGCCGCTTCGCATTCCAGCCGATTTGCTTCTGCCATCGCTGAAAGAATTCGATCGCCTGAAGATCAGCGGCTACAGTGTCACGATTCCCCACAAAGAAAGCGTGCTGCAGTTCTGCGACAGCATGTCTGAAGAAACCGATCTGATCGGTGCGGCAAACACACTCTTTCGACACAACGATGAGTGGAACGCGACGAATACCGATGCTCCGGCGGCGTTGGAAGCCATTCAGGAGGGACTTAAGAAATCCGGCGGTGTGACGGATCTGGTCGGTCGAAAAGTTCTGATCCTCGGAGCAGGGGGAGTCTCACGCGCCGTCGGACACGCATTGCTGAGCGCTAAGGCTGCAGTGTCTGTGACAAATCGTTCACGAGATCGGGGCCGCGCGTTGGCAGCGGAACTCGGTTGTCAATTTGTGTCCTGGGAAAATCGCGGCGCAGAAATGTGCGAAGTGCTGGTGAATTGCACGTCGGTTGGCATGCATCCGAATCTGGATGAATCACCCTTCGAACAGCATTGGATAGGAGATTCGACGTTGGTGTTCGATACGATCTACAACCCGGAACAGACGTTGTTGCTTAAACACGCCCGAGAACGCGGCTGTCCGACTGTCAGTGGTGTTGAAATGTTCGTGCGGCAGGCGGCGAAACAGTTCGAACTCTTCACCGGTCAGGTTGCACCTGTTGACTATATGGCAGAAACGTTGCGAGTTTCCACGTCAGCAGCGCATGCGATTGTCAGTCTCGCCGAATCTGTCCCCGTTGCGAAACCGAGAACCGCCTTACGTCCGGTGTCAGAGCCGGACCACGACGATGATGACTCCGCGACCGAGTAATCCTGCGATTCCGGAGGCTGGGCATTCATGTGCGACGATAGCGATCCTGACGACGACGACAGATCTTCCAACCGGGATCAGGGGTTCCGCCGAATAACGGACTACGAAAAATACTCGCAGAAAGACACCAACTATGCCGCCCATCGACAAGCCCCGTATCATCGCCGTCATGCCCGCCTACAATGCGGAAACAACTTTGGAACGTACACTGCGCGATATCCCGCTCGGCACAGTCGATGAAATCATTCTGGTTGATGACTGCAGCAAAGACCGAACCGTCGAAGTCGCACGTTCGCTGGGACTGACTGTGATTCCACATGAACGCAACACCGGGTACGGCGGCAACCAGAAGACGTGCTATACGGCTGCACTTGAACGAGGTGCCGATATCGTTGTAATGATTCATCCGGATTATCAGTATGACAGTCGAGTGATTCCTGTCGCAGCGGAGTTGATCCGCCTTGGGAACTGTGACGTGATTCTGGGCTCCAGAATCCGCACGCGTGCCGAGGCACTGCAGGGCGGGATGCCCGCCTGGAAATACGTGGCCAATCGGTGTCTCACGATCTTTGAGAACGTGATACTTGGTCAGAATCTTGGAGATTTTCACAGCGGTTTCCGCGCATATCGACGTGAGGTTCTTGAGACTGTGCCGTGGCAGGAGAACTCCGACGACTTCGTCTTCGACACGCAGTTTCTGGCTCAAGCTGTTTACTACAATTTCAAGCTGGGCGATATTCCAGTTCCCGTCCGCTATTTTGCGGAAGCATCCAGCATCAATTTCCGCCGAAGCATGCGCTACGGCCTGCTGACGTTGTGGGTGATGTTTGAGTTCTGGTGCAATCGCCTGGGAATCTGCAAGTCGAAAATCTACCGTAAGCCAAAGCCGAGTGTTTGAAGCAGCCGATGCATTCCCTGGTCGGCAATTTAATGGATTTACGACGACGGCAAGGGTATATTGCGTCCTTGTGGCGCACTCATCGAGCAAAGAATGATGCTGTGCATCAGTCGCCATGATATGACTCATTAAACGTCTGGCAAGGAATCGCATGTCGCTATCATCCGAAACGATTCGTAAGTCTCCGACGAAGCTGACGTATAACGAATACGTCCTGTTTCCGTACGATGGCAAGCGGCACGAGATTATTGATGGACGACACTACATGAATGCTGCACCAGTTCCGCGTCATCAGGCTGTTTCTCGTCACATTCAGTTTCAACTCTATGAGCAGATTGAGATGAAGTCACTTGGCCAGGTGATCAATTCTCCCATTGATCTTCAGCTTAGCGACGTCGATGTAGTACAGCCGGATCTTGTCGTCGTGCTGGCCACGAATCGCATCATCACTCAGACCAGAATCAGCGGCGTACCAGATCTGGTGATCGAAATCCTGTCGCCGTCGAATCGCAAACATGACACGGAGCTCAAGAGACGACTGTACGAACAGTTCGCTGTCCCTGAATACTGGATCGTTGATCCCGATGAATGCATTGTGGTTCGTTATAGACGAAATGAAACTGGCACATTCGGGGAACCGACTCACTTCAAAGATGTTATCACGTTCGCAGGCATCCCGGGTGGAGTGACCATCGATCTGACTCGTGTCTGGTAGATCGGGTATCGTTGAAATGACCAATGTCACTGTTGTGTTGAATGCCATCGAATCCGGTGAAGCGAGAACCGAAGATCTGCGGCCTCTGGTGTATGACGAACTTCGGCAACTGGCAGCCGGGCAAATGCGTCATGAACGCGGCGGACTCACGCTGCAGGCCACGGCGTTGGTTCACGAAGCCTTTCTTCGGCTGGTCGGCGGTGAAAATGCAACATGGCAAAACCGGCGGCATTTTTTCGGTGCGGCGGCACTGGCGATGCAGCGAATTCTCGTGGAACAGGCTCAACGCAAAGGACGACTGAAACACGGAGGCAATCGGCAGGAAGTTGCAATCTCCGACATCGACATCATAGCCGACGCGAACCAATCCTATGAGGAACTCCTCGCCCTTGACGACGCTCTGATCCAGTTGCAGGCGGAAGACCCGGAGAAGGCCGAACTGATTCGTCTTCGATATTTCGCCGGACTGACAGAAGAAGAGGCTGCTCATACGCTGAACATCTCCCGCGCGACGGCTTCTCGCTGGTGGACGTACGCAAAAGCGTGGCTGTTTGCAAAGGTGCGTGGTGAGTAAAGCTGGTTGAAACTGGATTTTGCGGTTCGGCGCGAACTTCATTGATGCATCTTAGAATGTCCGTGGTATGCTTATCGCGATCGTCGGAGTATGTATGAGATTGCCGCTGTCTGCATGACCGCAGGGATGCTGCTGCGTGAAGAGATTCTGGGCCATGCCGCATGGAAGAACTTGTTCCGGCTGATGGGCTACGCACTGCTGGGACCCATTGGTATCGGATTATGGATTTGGCAGCAGTCCGCTGCGAAACCGCCCCGTTCCGCAAACCCCTAGCCTCGTAGGCGATGCCGCTCCGCCGACATGCATTCCTCTTCACGCCTGTGCAAGACCAACGCAGCGGTGTGGCAACCCCAGTCCTATCCCGCTTTGCGGTACTTTTGCTTCTTCCCGTTCTTGCCCTTTCCGTGAAGCTGAACCTGGGAAATCGATGCGGCTTCGACTTCCGGTGCTGTGCGTGCGACTGAATCGTGATCTACGCGATGTTCCTCTTCAATTTCAATGGGTATTGAAGCAGCATCAGAGGACCCAGCAATCACAACAGTTGCCGGTTGAACACCAACGATCTCGACAACCGTCGCCTCAATTGCCCCATGATTCACATTCTTCACACGATCAGCAGTGGATTTCCGCTGCACCGCCAGCGGTGGGTTAGGATTGACGTGAATCACAAATCGGGCGTGCAACTGAAACGCGGACAGCATGAGGCCTGAAATCAGCAGTTCCAGTGTTGACAGATGAAACATAACAGTCGCCGAATGCTGTCGAGCACCTGCGAATGCGCGCACAGCAAGCAACAACGTCGAAATCACCAGGAGAGACTGTGCCGGTCGACAACGTCCCATGTCGGGAATCAACCGTCGAAGCACGAAGGCCAGACAAGCACCAGATGGAACAAGGATCAGGGCAGGGCGAGCGGCATCAATTCGGCCAAACAGAGGTTCAAGTCCCTGTGCAGTGAGATCCGTGATCCACGGGCTGACGCCCGTTAGCAACGTTAGCGACGCAGCAAATAATCCCACCGCCATCCAGCGCCACCAGCGATAGCGACCTCGAAAATCCACGGCGCTGGCGGAACGTACCCAGGCGATGACAAGACAAAACTCCGCCGCCGCGAAGAGCTTCAAGCCTGAGAGACCTCGCAATGCTTCCAGACGGCTTGCCAATAGAGCGTGATCAGGGATGTTTGATGAACTAGACGACGGCCATGTGACGAAGGCGTAAACGATCGGAGTCAGAGTGAGTACAACCGCTACCGCAACGTGTTTCCACAGTCGCGGAGAAATTACCCGGCGAATGAGCCGATCGCGGGACAGCATCGGAAACGGTGCAATGTCAGCGGCACATTCGTACTGATT
This sequence comes from Planctomycetaceae bacterium, assembly GCA_947476295.1. Lineage (GTDB taxonomy): Bacteria > Planctomycetota > Planctomycetia > Planctomycetales > Planctomycetaceae > SXXK01. The sequence continues at coordinate 44,792 of CANJQC010000005.1, forward strand.
CGAATTAATAGTGGCGTCAGACAAATCGAACTCTGGATCAATCTCCGTCAGCAATCGTCTACGGCGACGATCGGCGGCATTTGCGGACCCGGAAAAATGAACGTCAGACATCCATCAGTCTCTAGTGTGAGCGAACGCAGGTCCGTAGAAGACTCGGGGAGTGGCCAAATCCGGGGCAACCAAGTCGTTCTGCAGATCGGCAGTTTCAGCCGATGCTTAGCACGTCAGCCGGACACGCACAGCCACCAACAACATCGGCGGGCTTGCCGCCTGCTCTGCAATTCAATGTTGCAGCGACTCACAGCCTGCATCTGTTCCCCAGTTTCTGCACGGGAAGGACGCAGGTCAGTTGCTGAAAAATGGGTCTGGAACTTTGGGGGCATCCGAAGAATACGACGAAAACCTGGTGCACTCCAGTTCCTGGCCCCTTATTTCAACACGCTGCGCCGCGCCTTCCAGTTTCAGCAGTGCCTGCTTATTATGCAGTCCGCCGCCGTAGCCGACCAGTTTGCCACTGCTGCCGATAATGCGATGGCAGGGGACGATGATCGCGATCGGATTGCGTCCGTTTGCCAATCCAACTGCTCGTGCGGCTGCTGGATTGCCGACCGACCTTGCGATATCGCCGTAGCTGGCGGTTGTCCCATACGGCACTTTATACAGTGCTTTCCAGACACGTCGCTGAAAGTCGGTACCTTCTGCTGCCAGCGGCAGGTCAAACGCCCGGAGTTTTCCGGAAAAATAAGCCTTCAACTGCCGCACGGCTTCCTTTAACCGCTTTTCGTTGAGTTCCCAGTCCTCACCAAGAGTCGTCTCCGCAGCACTATTGTGCGATTTTCCAAATGACACATGACGCAGGCCCTGGTCATCACCTGCGATCAGGAGTCTTCCAACCGGCGTGCCGGCAAGATGTGTAAAAAACATGACTTCCGACCCCTGGAGAATGATGACGCCTTGAGCATTGGAAACACTGCTCGCAACATCTTACAGTTCACGTTTCAGGCTTTGAATGGACTGAACAAAAGTTCCGGATTTGTTTCTCATTACGGTAGTTGTACTTCATGTCTCAGGAAACTCTTGCGTCCGAAATTCGTCAGTCGGCACTGGAGCGAAACGCTCAGGTCGAATCGCTTCGCTGGAAAAAATTCTCTGTGCTTGACGATGGATTTGTCTGTCTGGTGGACGTAATGGGCGACGACAGCAGCATTGTTCAGGCAGCGCGAGTCAGTTACGGTGAAGGAACAAAAAAGGTCAGCGATGACCGGACACTGATTCGGTATCTGCTGCGGCACCGGCATACGACTCCTTTTGAAATGGCAGAGATCAAGTTTCTGGTTCGAGTACCGATGGACTGCTGGCGGCAGTGGGTTCGGCACCGCACGGCCAATATCAACGAATACAGCACGCGCTACTCGCTGGCGATTGCTGCGGCTCAAACGACCGACCCCGGCGAATGGAGGACACAGGCAGAATCTAATCGCCAAGGGAGCGGCGATGCCCTGCCTGCCGATCTCGGGCAGCGACTGACACAGGAAGAAGCAGAACTCCAGGCGAAAATTCGTGACGTATATCAAAGCCGCATTTCATCCGGAGTTGCACGCGAGCAGGCGAGAAAAGATTTGCCATTGGCAACGTATACAGAAGCGTACTGGAAAATTGATCTGCACAACCTGCTGCATTTTCTTGCGCTGCGCATGGACAGCCACGCTCAGTTGGAAATTCGCCAGTACGCGACGACGCTTGGAGAGCAGATCGTCGCACCGCTCTTTCCAATCGTGTGGGAAGCATTTCTGGACTATCGCATGCAGTCCACGTTTCTGACACGCCTGGATTCCGGCGTGATCCAGCGTTTGACCGCCAACGCCGCTGCAGCCGGAACCGCTCCTCCGTTTTCAGACGACGCCTTTATCGCCGCTCAGGACCCAACCTGGATCGCCCTCAACCGCAGCCGCGAACGCGACGAATGCCGATCCAAGCTTCAGCGTCTTGGATTGTTAGCTCAGGCACAAGAGTAATTTGCTGGCCAGTCTTTTCTCAAACTCCAAAATCACGGAGCTTTCCAGGGATCTTTCGCATCCATTGGCTCGAACCGTATGGAAAATCCCGGATTTCCCGATAAGGTTCGCAGTCTTCGCGTGTCAATGAGTTCACGAACATCGCAAATGCGGTATTTGTGAGCGTAGCTCAGTTGGTAGAGCAACGGACTTTTAATCCGTAGGTCCTGGGTTCGAGTCCCAGCGCTCACATTGAAAAAGACGGGGTTTCTGAATTTTCAGAGCCCCATTTTTCGTCAAGTGTCGCCTTAGGCGGCTTCGAATCCCGTGACGGGATCGCCTGCATCGTCCCGGCCAATACACGCCAATCGGAAGCTCGCCAGTTTTACGCTCTCCCGTCATCCAGTTGCCGTGGACAGTTTCATCCACAGCCTCGTTCACTGCATGAAACTGATGAGCCCCGGCGATCATCTTATGCAACCGATCGCTGTAGGTACCTTTTCACAGCCGGTCCTGCCTTCTAGGCAGGACTTCGCAGCTTGCCCCGCGACCATGGACCAAATAAGGTCGAATGATAGGCGACGCATCGCCTCTGAGCGGATGTCCATCCCATAGCTGTTCTCCTCACGGCGAAATCCTTTCCGGCAGAAAGGCTGCACAAGCGGGAAAAATGGTTCGAAGTCACAGGAACTCAGACCGAAGGCATCGCTTCAATTCACTGACCAGAACTGGCATACCTATTCAATCGTCATCTCATCAATATCGAAATCGGGCTGATCCCCTGGCTCGTTGATTGTGGTAGTGATTGATTGCAGCCATTCATTGGACGGCCAATTGAAGGGACGGAAGCGGTCGGCCGTTCCGGTTTGGTCGCGATACAAAATGGCACGGCCCTGGCTGAGTGCAGCGGCAGCCGGTGTATCAATCAGGCTTGCGGAATCGGTTTGATTCAGACGAAACGCAATGCGGTTGTCAAATTCGCGCAGCAGCGACGCCGATAACCAGCGCATCGCGTTGCCGAAGGTGTCGGACCAGATGATGACGTGAATTCCGACCAGCGGACCTTTGCGAATCAGGTCGCCAAACATCGTCGCAGGTGTCGCCTCTTTCGGCGAACCGAAGCCCGACATTCCATAGTCGTCATCATCACGTCGCAGCGAACGGAATTGTCCGATGTTGCGGATCGCCAATATCAACTCCGGACTGTCCGGCTGTGCATCGCCGTTTTCCCGAGCCGTCATCTGATGCCAAAGGTCTGCTACGATGGCATCTGTTTCTTTGGAGTCAGCCAGACAAAAGCGCGGTGCAATCTTTGAAGTGAATGTCTCTCCAAATCGTGTCTGTGACGCTCGATCACGACCATCGTGCAGCAATGTAAGTTGTGAGGTTCTGTGGTCAGATTCTTTGACGGTGCCAACCGACCAACTCACGATGGTTGAAGCCAAAATGGTGTCGGCCAAGTCACCTTCCTGACCAACAATCAATACGTTTTGACCACCGGATCGTCGAAACTCCAGGCACATTGGTGCGGCAATCGCTACTGGTTCGCCGATCCATGCTGGCAGCGTATCAACAAAGTGCCGCGTCGCGTCGGGCGTGCTGGCAAGCCATGCATTGAGCGGGCTGCAAAATTCCAGCCGGGGAGCGACGTTTCCCTCAAAGACAATCATGCGGTTGTCGGAGTATCGGTTACAGTCCGGCCGCTGAATCATGGCATGAATCATCAATTCTCGGGTGGCTTCATCAAGCCACGCAATCTGAAAAGGATGATTGCCCTCAATCAGACCATTGGCGTCGTTGTAGATCGCTTCACCGGGGCGTGTCAATAGTCTGGCGGCGGAATTCTCTTCGCTCAAAATCAAATGCGCATCGCTCTCGCTGCACTGCAAGGCAATTCGGACTCCCACTTGGCCCATTGTGCTGCGGGCCAATGAGTATGCTCCTCCCAGCGTCTGAGAACCAAGCAGAACGTGGATTCCGAACGCTCGGCCTTGCCGAACCAAGCGGTCGAGCAGCAACGATGCCCGAGACGAAACGCGGTCCTCAGTCGTGAAGAATTCCTGAAATTCATCGATCAGCAGCAGCAGACGCGGCATGCGTTCGTCGGGAAAATGGCGGCGGAACGAAGGCAGGTCCTGCACACCTCGAATACGAAACAACTCTCCGCGTTCCTGCAGCACTTCGTCAAGACGTTCAAGCACGCTTAAGCCGAATTCGCGATCACTTTCAATGGCAACGACCCGAGCATGCGGCAGTTTGTTGGCGGCGTAGGTGCGAAATTCAACACCCTTCTTAAAGTCGATCAGGTAGAACTGAATTTCAACTGGACTGTAATACAGCGCCAGATTGGTGATCAGAATATGCAGCAGCGTGGACTTGCCGGAGCCCGTTTTCCCTGCAACCAGGACGTGCTGACTGGTGCCACGTCCCAAACGGATAAACTGCAGCCGCGCTGCACCCGCTCGACCGATGGGAATGTCGATTCCGTCGGCAGAACTCAGACTCCAGATCGCATCGGGTTTCGGAGCAATACGGTTAAATGACACCTCAACCCGCCGCGCGTCGCGCGACTGTTCCCCAACTGCGCGGACCAGGCTGACATAGTCGGCGGACTCCGGTGGAGAGTATGATTCAAATTCGGCAGCTTTCGACGATGCATGTTTTAGAACGACGCGCCCATCGCTGACAGCGAACTCTGTACAGCATTCGTGCAGATTGTTGACGTCAAACGAGCGTGGAATGGGCTGATTCGGGGACCATGTGACGATCGCATGAACACCACAGCGCGGGCCGCTGGTGAGGATGCTCGTCAGATGCCGAGCCGCCTCTTCTGTAAACGCAGCTGGGAACCCGGCAACAACGACAAAGTGATACGGTTCCGCGACTTCGCCAGCGGCGGCGTTGTAGTCTTCGATAGTTTCGAATTCGCTGCGGAGATAAGTCTGGAAAACACTCTCCATGTGTTCAGTGACTTTTTGCAATCGGTCGCGAATCTGAGTCGCATCGGTCCAGATTCGATTGCTGATCAACAGTTCGTCGAAGTCCGCAAGGTGCATCAGAGCGGAAAAATTCTGACCAAGTCCCACCGGATCGATCAGAGTAAACTGGACTCGCCCCGGCATGATGCTTGTCAGCAGACGTAACAGAATTGAACGCACAAACTCTAGAGCCGGTTCGCGTCCAGCCGCATCGTGTTCAATCACAATCGACATGTCGCGCGGAAAGTTCAGGATGGCGGGCAGTTCAATGCATAAGTTTGCGTCTGGTTCCAGGCTATTACCCTGCGGCGGTGTGGGAAGCATTGCCAGCAAGTCGCCGATCGGCAAAGCTGCGGGCAGAGAAGTCGGTACAATCCAATTGGCACCTCGCATCAGCGCCCAGCGCGGAAACGCGGCGACTCGTTCGCGGCTGGTGCGTGCCAGTTCTCGCGCGATGGCAATATCCGCCTTCCACTGCATGATTGTTGATAATTCGTCGGCATGCAGTGCCTTGCGTGTGGCTGCGTTCCCAGCGGTCAACGCGGCGAGCGCCAGATCGTGTTCGGCCTTCAGTGTCGTCTGAATTCGTGCGATCTCCTGTCCTCGCCAGTTTTCGATCGCAGATTGTTGCAGAGATGATTCAGCGTCACTCGCAGCGATCTGTTCTTTCAAAAGCCTTTCCTGACGAGCGACCTGATCGTTGTATGTTCGTGTTCGTTGTTTGGTTTGTTCGCCGGCCGCTTCCTGCAGTTTCGCCGAGCTCTGTTCGCGGTGTTGCAGCATGGCCGACCTCCAGGACTCCGCAACCGCATCCACATGCTTTAATTCGTACTGGCTTTTCTGCCTCCAGTACTCGATCGCCGCTCTGGCATTCGCCACGTGTTGCAGCATTTCTTCATAACCCACGCGAAGTCGCGACTGCACAAGCATCATCAATATGGTTCCAAACAGCACGGCGGTCGCTGCACCAATCAGGCATGAGACGCCAAACCATTGCCAGTCCGGTTGTTGCAACTCAGGATTGAGAAACAGTCGCAGGTCCGCTCGCATGCCAGTCGTCACAATCGCTACGACGACAAAGGTGAATAACGCAAGTCCCCAGATTCGCCAGCCACAAATCCATTGAGGCAGGATTTGGCGATCAATCACACCAGCTGACACCAGCGCCAGATCTGCTTGTTCCATCGCCAGCGTGCGACTGGCTTCGCGTCCTTTGATCGTCACATTTACCGGTGGAATAGTGGAGTCGGTCCCTGCATGGCAGTGCTCCAGATACTTTGCCGTGAATTGAACTCTTGCATCCAGATCACCCAGTTGCAGTTCGGTAAACGTTCGCTGTGTCTGATAGATCTCATGTGCGCGTACGGCATGGCGGACGGGAGTGTCTTCGTTTGACTCGTCACAGACAGACTGCAGAACCCATAGTTCGCTCTGCAGTTTCTGACGAATATTTGCAATATCATCTTTGAACCTCACGGCCATCTCATTCGATCTGTGTTCATGTGAATGACCGGCCGATTCACGAATGACACTGAGATTCTGCTCCGAATGCGCCAGTCGATCACGAACTTCCTGAGCCATACGTTCCAGTTGCGCATGCAGTTCTGATTCATACCTAGTTTGCATAGTCGCCGTCAGCTCCGCTTCCTGATCGGTCAGCTGAGACATGTGTCGCCTCACAATATTTACCGCAACCTGCGCGGAGACACATCGAAAACGAAGTCGTTCGAGTTCTGAAGTCTGCGATTCAAGATTCATTGATTCAGTAACCATGATGGCAATCTCTTTGGGTCTGACGCTTCAAGACTCAATCGACGATTGTGTTTGGTCCCGTCACTGATTTCTGAGCTAGCCACCGGTAACCCCTCTTAACGACACCGCAAGACACCGGCAGGATGGACATTCATGCCCGTCGCATGGCCACGAAACGCTGTCGATTCAAAGGTTAATGTGCCTCGATAGTCGTTGGCCAGCGGGGCGATTTCTGGCAAAGACTCGGACATGAATGTCCAAGCTACATAATTCGCAGCTTTGCAGCGAGTCTGAAGAGAATACACTAATGACAGACTTCGAAGTCAGAAACGGGAACTTTTGACCGAATGCAACGCCACATTCTTTGGTCCGGCTAATCACTCTGCGGCTGATTTCAAAAGCCAGGCTTCCGCCAACCGCGGCTGGTGGCGCCAATTCACGCCTTCGAGATAAACGCTGTCAAAGGTAATCGATAGCTTGCCGTCTTTCAGGAGATGCTGCGGCACGGGGAATTCTTTCATGGTATTGGCTTCCGTTTCGTAACGGGTTGCTTCAAGTGCCTGGCCGTCAGCACGGGGTTTGAGTTCACCAAAACCGCAGAAGCGCAGGACATACGTCGCATTCGGATCGAGGTTGTTGTAATCCAGCGATCCAGGCAATCCGGTTACGAGCCACGATAATCGTAAGCGGCTCATGCCGTTGTCCAGCCACCAGAATGAAGAAGTATCGGTACTGCCCGTTGCATGCGGACTGCGGGCCGAGTTGCCGATGTCGTCGTAGAAGCAGCCAAGGCCAGGGCTTTCCCAGGTTCGCAACTGTTCCAATCGTTCCCAGCGTCCCTCCAGCGTGGGAATTGTGAGGACTTTGTGGAACTCGTCTTCCAGCCAAAAACGATTGTTCAGCGGAATGTCGAGAAAATCCAGCATGCAAGCTCGCTGCGGATGTATGGCGTGGTACTTCTCAACACTGCTTTGAAATTTGATGCTCATGTAGAGTTCATCAAAGAGTTCCAGAATCCGGGTGCGCAGATCCGGCCGAACGGGTTCTGCCTGAGCACGTAACAGCAGTCTGAGAGCGGCATTCATAGCTTCCGTTGGATAACGACCTTTTTTTTGCGCAAGCTCGCTGCATGCCTCCAGTTCCAGAGCAGACTCCCGGGCCAGTCGTTCGCGCTGGTAGGCATCATAGTAGGCGCGGAGCAGCAGCAGCTGCCACCGCCAATTGTCGTGCAGTTCGGCATGTGCCGTTTCAAGGCCCTGCCAGCGTTCCAATGTGGCGGGCACTCCGTTATTGTCGCGGAGCGCGCCGTCCCAGTTTTTTTCCAGCGCAAGAATTCCGTCTGCAATCTTTTCCGCGTCCGCCGAGCCGAAGAAACACCGTGCATATTCAACAAGAATCGAACGCGGTTGCTGATCAGAGTCCCAACTCAGGGCGCTCCAGATGACCTTGTTGACATCGTCGTGGCAGCCATCCGAGTAACTCAGAAAACCATTGGTGTGTGGTGCGGTGTCGGCAAATATGCCTGCGTAGAAGACAGGACGCGGATTTATGGGCTCTCGACCTGCCGTCAGTGCAAACACCTGATCCAAGTTCAGCTCCGGATACTGGCACCGAACGACATGTGTGATGTCCGGATAGTCGCGTAACAGATACCGCTGATCGAGACGCGCACGAAGTTCCGGCAAGGGCGGGCTTCCCGGCCCCGCAACCAGCCCCCCAAGCCATTCGGGCGTGTGCTCGCTGAGCCAGTTAAAAAAATATTCCGTTTTCTCGCCCTCGAAACCCTGAAGCGACAGCCAGATTTTCGCTTTCGGATGGTGTTCGTGAAGAATCCCGGACAGGTCGTCAAGGAACGGCATCACCTCGCGAGGATGATTGTTGCCTGGGTCGCCACCGGGGAAAAAGATGGCGTCCAGACGAGGGCAATCTTTATAAAAAGCCTCGTGGAACTTCAGGGACGCCGCACGTTTCGCTGCGTCGGTCAGGTCGAAATCAGCTGGCGTCCAAACCCAATAGTCCACGTCGTACTTATCGCAAATTGCTGACATAACCCGGTTCATCTCTGGCCGGGCCAGCGGCATAATGGGTGTCGGGCGTTCGTCCTGAAATGGAATATTCTCAACGCAGTTCGCACCGAAGAAGGTGAGTTCACGAATGTACTGATCGTACGTTTTTTCGTCCCATGCATCATAACTGTTTGCCTGAGCGCGGTAGCCGAGCTGGTGGCCGCGTATGGCATAATCAGGGGACTGGGTGGTGTTGACCGCTTGCGTCATAGCGACGCGGCCCTTCGACCAGTCCAGCGTGCGCAGCAGATAACCGACAGCGAAAAGAGCACCCAGACGATCCGTCGCAATGACCGTGATACGAGGCACATCGCCAACTTCAGTGCTGATCCTGAAACCTTCCGGAGTGACACTATCCGAAGGAGTGGCCGAACGAAACGTAATGGATCCGAGAACGCCAGCCCCGGAGGACACTGGCCACCAGATGCCCGTGCGTTTGGCGACTTCTTCGATGAGCACCTGGACGGGAACGTCAAATGCCTCACTGTCTTCAGCGATGACACTGATCTTTTCCAGTCTGGTCTGCGCCTGCACCGTTCCCATGACTAACGCCATCCCAACGAAAACAGCCGTCCACGACACATTCCCTGACATGATATCCCTTTATCCAAATGACTATCTGTAGGTAGCCGTGAGGCGTCAGCCCACCGTTCGTTTGTGAGTTTTCACACACTCCACAGAGAAACGCAACCATTGAGGTTCTGACGGACATGAAAATCTCCTGGCAAAGAGAACTGTGGACGTCCTCCGCTACACTATCAGATCGCTGGATTTCTTTATCAGGGAGCCCGAATGACGAAATACCGTGTGGCAGTTGACGATCTTGAAGAATTGGCAGAACTGGATGGAAGCTGGCAACCTCCTGACTACATCGCCGTTCTGGTGGCACTGGGCGTCGATGGCGCGGCTCAAATCGAACCGGAGGATCTTCGTGACATGTGCCTGCTTGCACTGCAGGATCTCGATCCGACGGAAGCTGCGGCAGTGTTGTTGAAGTACAAGCTGAGAACGAAACTCACCGCAGGTCAAATCAAAAATTACAGCATCGAAAGTCAGCACGAACGCCTGTGGGAAAAATCCGCAGATCTGGAGGTCCATCACCCCATGTTCGAAGTTGCAAGTTTACTGAACGCCGTCAACGCGATGGCGTTTCCAACGCCGGATGCACTCAGGGTGTCGTTGAGCGTTCAATGTGACGATGCGGCAATGCTGGCGTTGTTCGAGAATACCATGGATCGTACATCGTTGGTCTGTCTGCTATCTGCAGGGATGCATAAATCAGCCATTCTGAATCGTTTTTTTGGCAAACAAATCGCGGAAGGAAGAGTTGCTGACGCTGATTCCATCATCTGGGGACTCCATGTGGACTCATCCGAAAAAACACTGATACGTTTGAAGATTACCAGTTCCGCTTATTGGCTGGGCGCAATTCATGAAACAGAATCGTTTGAATGGGATTCCTGTGTTAATTGAGCCAGTGGCATTCTCTCTTTGGGTTGATAGACCCGGAAATATTGATAGTCGCCTTGCCGATAGTCTTCACTCGACTGTTCGCACTTCATATAAAACACCCGCTGTTCGAGCGGGCGAGGTTTATGGCGTCGCATCCCAGGTAGCCTCCCTGCTGACTGCTTCCGCTAACGGCTCCAGAATGTTGACGCAAACCAGCGGCGAGCGGCAGGCCTCCGAGCGATTCCAGGAGATTCATACGATCCATAATTTACGCATTTGTGCTCGGAGGGCTGACGCCCTGCCGCTCGGCAGGAAGCAGTACATCGCAAATTTCAAATTCACGCGCCGCCGCCGGTGACGCAGAAAAAAGCAAAGGGTTATTTCCTTATCCGCCTTCGATACACGTCGCCGCAAAGACACATCAATGCCCACACCACACACGAACCGGGTGCCAGTGCCGAAGAGGCGGTTAAAAAGACCTGCGACACGAAGGCCCTCGTGCTTGCCGATCTGGTACTCATTCGCCACCGAACCTGCAAGACTCGGGTTGCCCGTCGTATCATCCGCGTTACCGGCGATTTCCAATCGCCACGAAATCCATACTGAACGTGTTGACACCTCTGCCAAACGTGACCATGCCAGCCAAGCCCGAGTCGCTTAACCGCATCCCGACAACACTACCGTACAAAACACCGACGGCCAGATTCTGAACAAAAACTCAGGTTTCATCATCAACTAACCCCTGTTAAAAATGCCGTCGCATGTTGATGCTGCTCATCACAAAATCAACGTCGCAGAAAACATTCGCCCCACTGACCGACCTCCAGCTCGTGTTAAGCAGTGTATCCAGTTCAGAAACAACCGCGGGTGCCACGATGGTTGCCGGGGATCGCGATCACAGGGCGATACTTTCGCTGCAGCACACATCGACTGACGACGGACAGGACGTTTCCATACGCATTCTCAACTACAATCGATTTGGTTCGAGGCGGGCGGGACAGCCGTGGTATCTCGCTCGATTCTGATTGGAGAGGTTTTGAGCGTCGTTCCGCTGGTCATGTAAGGAGGCGATTTCAAGGTCTAAATTGCAGTCTGGACGCACGTTCGCGGAAAACTTGTGGGAATTTATCTGCCCGTTCGTCCCGTTTCATGATGAACTGCGCTCGCTCTAGGTCGTTCTGAGGCGTAAATCCAGTGGCAGGCACGTTTTTCGGGGAAGAAGATTGATTTGCAAACCGTAAGACCGAGAATCTGACTTGCATTTCTCGCGTATGGTGGAATCGCTTGTAGGGTTTGCGGCGTGTTTTGATGATTGGACAGGTGGAACGATGTGGTTCGATAAATGCACGCAGCAAAACCGGCGGCGAAGTTCGGCAACTCGTGCATTTCGAGTGGAAACCATAGAAGTCCTTGAGCAACGCTCTCTGCTGAGCGCTGTAACGGTCGAGTTGGTGGCTGATCACGACAACACCATATACAACGTGTTGCCGGGTAACATTTCAAATGGTCAAGGTAAGTACATTGTCACGGGCGGTGCGACGGGAGCAGTGGTGGTGCGCCGCGGCTTGGTGTCGTTTAGTGTGGCCTCTGCCGGGATTCCGGCTGGTGCTACGATTCTGGACGTGGTGCTCAGCTTGAATCTGGCTGAGACCATTGGTGGTTCTGCAAACGTCAGTGTTCATAAACTGTTGAAAGCTTGGGGGGAGGCCGGATCAGACGCAGCCAGCAATGAATTCGACGGCGCGCCAGCTCAGCAGTTTGATGCGACATGGCTGTTTTCCATGTTCGATGGCACAGCCTGGTCTAACGCGGGCGGTGATTTTTCCGGGGCCTCAGCGTCGGTCTCGGTTGATTCACTCGGCGTCTATGAATGGATTGGAGGCGACTTGATTGGCGACGTGCAGGAATGGCTGGACGATCCGGGTCTGAATCATGGATGGCTTGTACAAGGCGCCGAAGTTGCCGGAAACGTGAAAGGCTTCGACAGTCGCGATTCGACAAACACCGTGCTGCGACCGACGCTGGAAATCACTTACGAAGAACCCCTGCTGCCATCTATCGTTGAAGGTCGCAAGTTCTTGGATCGCAACGCAGATGGCATTCATCTTTCGACCGCAGTCGCCAACCTGCAGCTTCAATACTCTCAAGGGCGAGATTTTTACAATGTCTACGGTGGTCAGGAATACTGGTATCGGTCGCAGACCAACAATGCTTGGTACTTCGTCACACCATCAGGAAATCTGACACGATGGAATGGCGAGGCGGGACGTCTCACAGGTCAAACCGTCGAATCGCTCGATCCGCATGTCTGGTACACGCCATCGGCGTTGAATTCCAACAGTTCAGCGGCGGCGGAACCGTGGCTGAACGGGTTTAAATTTGAACTGGTCGATTCCTCTGACAATGTGATCGCAACAACCACGACACGGGACATTGATCGAAACGGCGACGGCATTATTCAGAAAGAAGCTGAACAAGGCTGGTATCGATTCGAAAACGTCGGTTCTGGCAAATTTACCATTCGCGAAGTCCCGCTGAATGGTTGGGTTCAAAGTGCATCTGCGACATCGCCGCTCGCCAAGACCGCGTATTCGCTTGACAGATCGTTGGGCCTGAAGTTCACCGGAAAATACCACGAAAACTATGGTGGTCGAGGCGAACGCTGGCTCGGAGCGTTAGGGGCTCAATGGTATTACGTGACTCCGACCGGTGATCTGTACAAGTGGAACGGAGCGGCAGCTTCAACAAGCATTCTGGTCCAGGGGACGATGGTCGCTTCGCTGGGTATGTCCTATTACAACGACCCCTCCCTGATCTGGGCAGCGGTGAATCCGACATTCACCGTGACATCCGGCACCGTTGTACGGCGCGAAGACGTTGGAAACTATCGGCCAGCGGTCATCAGTGGTCGCAAGTGGCATGATCGCAATCCGGACGGAGTGCGAAACACGTCTTTGTATGATTCCAGCCTCCCGATTCTGCTGGATCCGACGGCTACCACGATGCCCGGTTCAGGCGATGGCCCAAGTTATCTGGTCTGGGTGCAGAACGCTCTGACAGGCAGCCTGACTCAGGTGACGTATACGCTTAATCCCTCCACTCGCGTAGCACGCTACACAAACAGTAATAGTTCCTCCAGTGCAACAGTCAGCATTTCAGGCATTGTCGGATCCGATCCGGAATCTGTCGCCGCATATCTTTATGCAGAGGAGCCATGGCTGAACGGCTGGAAGTTTGAACTGCTCAATGATCGTGGTTACGTCGTCGCCACGTCCGTTTCTGCCAATCGTGATCTCAATCAGAACTTGACCATCGAACCGGAACAGGAACAAGGCTGGTACCTGTTCGACGGTCTTTTGCCCGGAAAATACACTATTCGCGAAGTGCAGAAGCCGGGCTGGATTCAGGTGTCACCCTCACCCGTCAACATACAGACTACGCTAGCCAGTCTGCAGACACAGTATGGTTTCAAACCCGCAACGAAAGATTCATACAACTTTGGCAGTCTGAACGAACGCTGGTTCCAGAGTCGCGAGAATGCATGGTTCTATATCACACCGAGTGGAACATTGTATGAATGGGATAGAAACAGCGGCGGGACGAATGGCCCCGCGCGAGGCACTCAGATTTCACAACTGTCCGGCGGTGTGTACCTCAATCCAAACCTATTGTACTCGCCATCGAATTCCAAGGTCACCGTCGTAAGCGGTTCGATCATCAACGATCGCTACTTTGGAAACCATAAACTCCTCGATGGCGTATTCTCATCACTCGCAGGACAGATTCAGTAATGCGTTTGAACAGCAGTATCGATGGGAAAAATGGGCAGCAAGAAATAAAGTATACGCCGTTCAAGCATTCTTCCTAGGTGCTTATAAATCTGTGCTTTTAGATGGATTCCGTGCCTAAAACTTCCTGCAGATGCGCCACTGTGCGAGTGAGTGTGACGCGGATGGCACCATCCGATTTCCCAATGCGATTGGCGATTTCTTTGGTCGGCAGGCCTTCGATAAAACGGAGACGGAGTACTTCACGCTGTTCGTCGTTGAGCTCTGCAATCGCCTGCTGAAGCTGAAATTCCTTCTGGTCGCGGGAAAATGCCTGGCTGGGTGACGTCATGCTGGCAATAAGCATGTTAATGAAGCCAAATCCGTCACCACCCGCTACGGGTGCATCCATCGAAACTTCCCGCGCTGCACTTCGTTTTTGAGCCCCCACATGGTGGCGATGCGCATCGATGATCCGCTGTTCGGCAAGCTGACACAGAAGTCGAAACGGGTCGCGGCCCTCCACCTGGAACTGGTCGATTGAGGACAACGCGGAGACGATGACGTCCTGCACAATGTCTTCCGGTTCAACTCGTGACCGCAATGCCGGTCCAATATTGCGATCAGAGTAAGCCAGTAGTTGCCGTCGATGCGATTCTATAAACGCCGCCAATTCGTCTGGTGTGGAAATGCTTGATACGTGATCAGAATTCGACATGGAAACCTCGCCTGGGGCCGAAAGGTGCGGGACGGGCGGGGCGAGTATAGCAACTCCCTCCGCTGGACTCTCGTCGCCGGAACAGTTACTTTGTCTTCTCTGCAAACATGCTTTTCCGAATGGATTCTTAGCCTCCGTGACCACTGCATCACCACTTACCGAGGAAGACTGGTCAAAGCTGACTCAGACGCTGGAAGCGTTTGCGAACGCTTGGGAATCTTCGCCGTTTCCGCCATCTATCGTCGAATTCCTGACGACTGGTGGTTCAGGGCTGCGGCGGGAGCTGGTGTCGGAACTCATTAAGCTGGATCTGGAAAACCGTTGGCAACGCGGATTGCGGAAACTGGTCGAAGATTATGCGGATGATGTACCGGACCTGGACGCCATCGTGACCGTAGCCCTTGTCTTTGAAGAGTACCATATTCGCAAGACCGCCGGCGATCATGTTTCTCCTACAGAGATTTTTAAGCGATTCCCCGCGCTGGCTGGAGAACTGGACGGTCTGTTTCGTCTCGATCCCGCGCTGCGTTCTACGTTCATGTCCGGTGAAGGTCCGACAGCAACGATTGAGTTGTCACCGGGCGAAACGATTGATGATTTCGATTTGCTGCTGAGGCTTGGTCGCGGTGCGTTTGCGACGGTGTTTCTGGCACGGCAGAAATCGATGCAGCGTCTGGTGGCGCTAAAGGTCTCCGCAGACAAAGGCACAGAACCACAGACGCTGGCACAGCTGGACCATGACAACATCATTCGCGTTTATGATCAGCGACTTCTGCCTGAACGATCGCTGCGACTGTTGTATATGCAGTATGCCGCAGGAGGAACGCTGGCAGACGTCATTCACCGAATGAATGTCATTCCGCAGTCCGACTGGAGCGGCCAGAGTTATCTGAGGGCAATTGATGCGGAGCTTGACGACCATGGTGAAGCCCGCCCAACGGAATCCTCGATTCGCCGCCAGATCGCGGAGATGTCGTGGCCGCAGGTGGTTTGCTGGATTGGAAATCAGCTTGCGCTCGCCCTGAACTATGCGCATCGCGCGGGCGTGCTGCATCGGGATATTAAGCCGGCAAATGTCCTGATTACTGCCGAAGGTGTGCCGAAGCTGGCTGACTTTAATATCAGCTTCGGATCGATGCTGGAAGGAGTTTCCGCTGAAGAAAATATGGGCGGCAGTCTGGCATACATGTCGCCCGAACACCTGGAAGCCTGCAATCCGAAGCATCCAAACACCGCATCAGACATGGACGGTCGCAGCGATCTGTTTTCATTGGCAATTGTGCTGTGTGAGTTGCTCACGGGGCAGCGTCCGTTTGATCATGGCTGGCATCATGTGCCACGCCTGCAGCGATTCGAAACCATGACGGACAGCCGTCGAACGGGGCTGACGGACTTTTTCCTGCGTTCGTTATGTGTGACCGAGGATTGTGACTTGGGTGATGTCTTCAAGCGGTGCCTAGCACCATACCCGGAGGAACGATTCGCCAGCGGCCAAGCGCTTGCAAATGCACTGGATCTTTGTCAGCACCCTGAAGCTCGGCGGCTGTTATGCGATAACGTGACGGGCTGGAAGCAGGTTGTACGACGATGGCCGTTGACGTCAATCATAGTGCTGACCGTAATTCCGAACCTGATCGGAGCCATCTTCAACTTTCTGTACAACCGTAGCGAAATCAAGTCCTCCATGCCGGATGCTGATCCAGTATTCATGAGGATCATGGCGATAATCAACCTGATTACTTTTCCGACGGGAATGCTGAGTGCTGGCTGGATAGCCGGATCTGTGACCCGGGCCACGCGCATCGACGAACAGTCGCGTCTGAATGCAGCGGAACTTCAGGAACGAAGACGGCGCTGTCTTCAGTTGGGAAATGTGGCGTCAATCGTCGGACTGACACTGTGGTTGATCGCCGCACCGGCCTATCCGATTTTGCTGCATCTGTTGCTAGGCGAGGTGCCTGCAACGATTTACGTGCATTTCGTTGCATCGCTGACTCTTTGTGGACTGATTGCGGCCGCATATCCGTTCTTTGGCGTTTCACTACTGGCAACTCGCTGCCTTTATCCTTCACTTGTGCATTGGGATACGATGTCAAAGGAAGAATTGCCAGCGATGAAACAACTGGCACGCAATATGTGGATTCACCTGATTCTGGCCGCATCCGTTCCGATGCTGTCGGTGATGATCTACGCGCTGAGTGGCCTTGATCGGCGTTTCGCACTCGTGGCACTGGCCGCAGGCGGAACGATCGGTTTCGCCATTGCTGTCTCTGCATTTCGCCTTGTGCAGCAGGACCTGCAGGTGCTGATCAAATTCATTGAACGCAGCTCGCGCTGATACACCCACGGTCCAATCCAAGGGGCCTCAAATGTTCAGGCCTCGACGCCGGGCACCGGGTGCGGGTTGACCTATGAGCGCCAGGCGAAGTGTGTGTTTGCACGCATTTGCCGTTTAAGCAGACTCATCCCGCCGCTAGCTGCGTCAGCGATTCACGCATTTCGGCCGCACTGCGAAATCGAGCAGCCGGATCATGCTCAAGGGCGCGATTCAGAAACTTCACAAGTTCTGACGGGGCGTTGGAGATACGCTGCTGAATCGGAATCGGGCCGTTTCTGAGGATGGACTCGATCGAATCGCAACCTTCGCTGAAGTCGTAAATCGAAGCATCGCTGATCAGTGTGTACAACGTCGCAGCCACAGAAAACAGATCGGCTTTTGGTGTGGCGTAGCGGCTGTTTTCAATCTGCTCAGGTGCCATATAACTGAGCGTGCCTTTGATTTCATTCTCTCCACTGAATCGACTGAGCCCCACATCCGCAAAACTCTTTGCCAGACCGAAATCCGCCAGCTTTGCTTTGAGTCCATCGTCATGCTGCGAGACGAGGATATTCCTCGGTTTAATGTCACGATGAATCACGCCGGCGGCGTGGGCGTGAGCAAGTCCGTCAAGAACCTGGCGAATCAATCCGCAAGCGACTCGAATCCTATCTGTTATCTTCCTGCTTCGAAGCACGGCCATCAGATCAATAACGGCGACATATTCCATGATCAGAAAGACATGGCTGCTTTCGACGCCTGTATCTATAAACCGCACGATCCGTTTGTGGTCAAGTTGACGCAGCAGGGAGGCTTCCCGAATCATGGACTTCACAAGCACATCATCGGCGATCATCGAGGGTGCGATAAGTTTAACGGCAACCACTTCGCCCGTCTGCGGATGAACGGCTCTGTGAACGACCCCCATTGTGCCACTGCCAATCTGTTCAGCCAGCTTATAGCCGCGAACGGATGTCGGCGGCGGTTCCATCAGATCGGTGTTAGTAAGGGACACGAAAATGCCAGGCGTATCAATGCAATCCAATGGATCATCTGCAGCCTCTTCAATCAGAACTCGGATAAGCGTTCTGCCACCGCTGATCGTGTCGCCATCTTTAAGCAGGCGTTCGGCAATGCGTTCACCGTTCACGAAAGTCCCATTTGCACTTTTCAGATCTCGCACATAGCAGCGGGGTGGATCGATTTCGATCTGCAAATGATTGCGCGAGACAACTAGATCGTCTACCAGACGCAGACTGGAACTATCCGAACGTCCCAGCGAAAACGTGTCTTGACCACGGAACGTAAATACCTTCCCAGCCGCCGGCCCGTCCAGGACTTCAAGGACCACTGCTGGCGAAGGCATGCGAAAATCCCTAAAAACATCGAGTGCATCCAGAAGAACGACGATGCGCGCACATCACAAGCTATCATGCCGCCCTAGGGGCGAATTTGCAAGTGCGAAGTTGCAAAGCGCCAACAATCCTGGCTTCCGGGGAAATTGCCCCATTTAATATGCATGAGGCTGCCTCAGAAACGGGACGCTTCCCAGCCAAGTCTCGGACATAAAGAATCGCAACTCTAACCCGCCGGTACAGGCATGAGCCAAGAATTCATCATTCGCCGAGTCCTGGGATACCTCCGAGAGGGCTGTCAAAATTTGGTGGCGTGCTTGTGTCGCCGGGCTTTGCTGCTTCTTTTGGCCCAACGATATCGACTCTGGACGGACGTAGTTTTTCAAAGCTGTCAGCGGAGATCACGTAGTACCAAGCTCCGAAGCGAGTTGACAGCTCCTCAGCAAGTTTCCTGCCTTCGGTGCTGCGTTTTTCCCACGACTTCAAAGCGTCTGCGAACCCTTCCTTCTCTGATTCATACTGGCCCAAAGCCTGAAGATACTGCTTCTGAGCTTCCGCACTCGGATCAGCTGGTGATTCTGGTTCCTGCAGAGCCTCATTCGTGGCGGCTGGTTTCTCTTCTTCTTTGGCAGCAAGGGGTTCCGTTGACGGCGTGGCTGGAAGGATTTCCGGATTCGCATCGCCAGAGGGAGGTTCGGTCAGTGTCGGCTGTTCCCCCTCGGACTTCGGTGCTGTTTCACTGGTCGCTGGCTCAGGTGCCACTGGTTCGTCTGCAGATTTTTCGTCAGATATCGATGTGCCCGCTGCGGACTCATCGGCCCCATCCTGTTCTGTGCCCTTAAGAGTTGCATTGTCTGCGCCATTGACCTCGGTTTGTGGAGCAGCATCTGCCTTTGGCGCGGCCGCATCGTCCACTGGAACCGCATCACTCGCAGACTTTGTTGCTTCAGTCGCAGGAGTTTCTTCTTTGGCCTCCGCAGGACTTGCTTCGCTGTTCAGGTTCACGGGCTTCTCAGGCGCAACGGGCTCGGCAGGTTTTTTGCCCATCAGAGATTCATCAAATTCGACCTTGACCAACAGATAGCGACGCGGCCCCGATTCAGTATCGACAGGCTTAATTTCGTTTTTAGGCGCATCATCGCCACTGTTTTCGTCTTTCTTTTCTTCCACAGTTGCGGTCTTCGCGACATCTTGATCCGCCACTGTTTTTTCGTTCAATCCAGTCTCTATATCTTTGGCCGAGCCACGAGCCACTTCGCCGAAATAAAGTGTATAGCGAACACCGTTCTTTGTCCCCGCGACAAGCTCTCCCTCGTTTGAGACAAGCATCTTCTTCCCATTTTCACCGCGCGCGATGAAGAACCCCTGACGCTGCATGTCCGCTTGAAGGATCTCCATGATCACAGGATTGCTGGCCATCTCGGCAGACACCGTAAGATCAGCGTTCAACCCCTCGGGCTTCGGTCGAACGCCAACAATTTTCAGCTGATCCAGATTCTTTGTAAGATCATTAACAGCGGCTTCCTTGACGGATTCTGCCTCTGCGTTCAATCCAGCCAGGGTCCATTTGTTCGTTGTAGGATCTTTGTCGAATTCAAGTGTTTCACTGCGAAGGATCTCCCCTTTGTCTTCATCAATTGAGTATTTATCAACTAATACCCGTACAATGTCGCTCTGGTTCAGTTTGAGCAGATCCGGTTCAATCCAGTCACTAAACTTAGCGGAGAGATCGGCACCGATCTCCGCGATATAGACGTTGTTTTTATCTGGCTGACGAACATAGTAGTTCTGGCTGCGGTCTTCAACGGGCTTGCCAATGATCAGATCAACCAATGCATTGCCGCCGGAATCCCGCAGCGTAACGCGAGTACCGCGCGACTCATCTTTTTCGCCTTCTTTGGCGTCGGGATCAACAGCGACATCGTCTTCCGGATCGGCCACTCCGTAGCGTCCCCAATCATCTTTACTGCGGCTCTGCAACGCTATTTTTTTTGCGCCGATGAACGACGCGGCAGTGCGTGCCAGTCGGTCTGCTGCTTCAGCAGGGTAATCGTGATGAGACGGAATCACCCACAGGCCCTTGTCGTTCTGCTTTACAGCGAACGCTATGGGTTCTCTGGACTCGCCATCGTACTTCGCCACGCTGAGTGAAGTGGCTTTCAACGGATCGGTAAATGCTGAGAAGAATTCCTGACCGACGTCAGCAAAATCCGCATTCACGATGGGGCGATTGATGTATTTCACACCCACAGCAGACAGAACCGCAAACGCGGCAACTGCAACAAATGTCAACGTACGATTTGTAGTGTTCATAGCAAAACCTGACTCAACAGGATGTCATCACGAATTGAATTCAAACAGATTAAATCAAATTCAGCTCTTCCGCCGATTCGGATTGATCGACTGCTGTTCCGCAAGATTTCGGAGTCCCAGAAACAGCATCCCAAAACAAATCGGGAGAATGGCTGGAATGATGCAGGCCACAATGCGGACTGTGTTTTCTATTCGTCGGATCTCACGTTTCATTTCAAGTCCGGATTTACGCACTTTTGCGTTCAGTTGACGTTCCAGAGTTTCACTCTCAAGCTTCAGGCGTCGATTGACCTGCTGCTCTTTTTGCTGCAGCTGAGTATCTTTGCTCCGAGGGTCCAGAGTTTCATCTTCGCTGATCTTCTTGATTTCAGCACGCAGATCCTCTTCTGCCTTCTTCAGGCGCGCGTCCAGCTCTTCCTGAGCAATCTTCTCCTCTTTGTTTAGGGATGTCCGCAAATCGCTTGTCCGGTCTTCCACGAACTTTAATGTTCGCAGACTTTCGCGACGTGATCGAAGCGGGATAAATGTCTCATCGCCTGCCAATGCATCCACTGCGTTAAGCACGAATGTGACATTGTCAAACTTCACCTCCAAATTGCCTCGGTTACGTTCCAGAAAGAACCAATCGGTGATCATATCAATGTCAGAGCAGAAGACGACATTGAGAGGTGTCTCGTTCGTCTTGTTGCGAATCAGAGCCGCCAGAACATGGGTCTTCCCGTCGTCAGCGCGGCGCGGGTTGGGATTAATTTCAGTGCCACCTGGCGAGAAAGGGTTGAAGCCAGCCTGAGAGGTGAATTTCTCCCAAGGGAGTAGCCCCGATTCTCCGCTGGTCTTCAGCAGCGGAATAAACTCCTGCTCGGATCGCCCGGCCCGATCTACGATGGTGCCCGGATAAAGCATCACCAAGTCCTGAAGTTTTTGACTGATAGTGCTGTCCGGAGAAAAAGGCCCCTCTGCGCCTTCCTTGTAACCAGATTTGGATACAAATACGTATTCCGGAGGAAGCGTCGCGAACTCGGCATGTGGGTTGTTCCGATCGTAGACAATCTGGTCGTACTGCCATGCGATGTTCAGCAGCTTCGTTAACGCAGTCAATTCGCCGCCATCGGCCTTTTGTTCTGGCGGAGGACCACCACCAAACATCTGATTTCCACCACCCGGTTTCGGTAAGCGAGGAGCCATTGCCAGCCCGGATTGATTTTGAAATACAAACGGACATGGATCGTCAAAGATCAACGTCGGCTTTCCGGCCTTAACGTATTCCAGAAAGTTCTCCATCTGCGGTTCCGTCAACGACGACGGCATTATTGCAATCAGCACATCAAAGTTCTGCGTTGAAGCCTCGGGCTTCGTGTTAGATTCCTCAGACGCCTTTGCTGCGTCTTCGCCTGCCGGGTTTTCGTCCGGCTTCGCGGCATTACCCGCCAAGATTCGTTGCGACGGATTAACAGCGATGACCTTATACTGTTTTTCGAGTTCGCGAACGATTTCCCATTTGCCAGCCGCACCACCCCCGTCTGCGATCGCCCTGGCATCGGTCTGCAGAATACCCACCGTCAGACGCTGTTTCTGGGAGACGGTACGCAGAGATCGCGTGAGTTCATATTCAATGGGAAGGCCCTTGCCGAAAAACGGGATGACGAGTTCATCATTGGGACTCTGCAGAAAAGCCCCCATGAATACATCGGTTTCTTCGCGTTTACCATCGCGATCGTACGACAAACGAACAGGATCGATCCCCAGTGCCCGAGCTTGTTCGGCTGCCTCACTGAATGGTTCGACCGAGACATCACGCCATTCGATCGAACCGCCTCCCTGCAATTCAAACTCACGCAACAAGCCTCGCAGCTGGCGTCGGATCTCGACATAGTCGCCCGGAACATCAGGACTGATAAATGACTGAATTGTGATCTTCTGAGACTTCTTCAGCTCCTGCATTGTCGATCGAGTTGCATCCGACAGCGTGAAAAGGCTCTCCGCCGACCAGTCCGCTCGAGCTGGATAAGTCCAGAAGATTGCAAGTAGGCTCCCACATGTAATCACAAGGCACAATGCTCGGATACAGAACTGGAAGCCCTTACCCAGTTGCTGACTGGCAGCCCAGCGTCGCTTTGAAATCACAATCAGATTCAGGTAAAGCATTATGACTGCGAAAAACCCGAACCATGCAATTCCCGACAGAGGCAGAATGCCGACACTGAAGTCCTGAAGCTGCTGCTGCAGACTGATCGACGTCACGACGGTTCGCAAGTCATAAAGACTCACTGTCGAGCCCACCGCACTGAAGAACCATTCAATGATGTCAGTCACGTAGAACAACATGACCGGCACACAGCAGAAAACGCCGCCCAAAACAAATGCCACTGTGGCGTTATTTGTCAGCGAAGACGCCAGCATCCCCGCTGTGAGCAGCGCGGCACCTGCCAGCCAATATCCAAGATAAGTGCTCATCAGTGACCCAGCGTCCGGCGATCCCAGCCATGCAAGGACGAGTATATTGATCATTGAAAATACAAGTGCGACCGTGTAAACCGACAGAACTGCCAGATATTTTCCCGCCAAGATTTCGACATCCGTGGCAGGCATCGTGAACAGCAACTCGTCGGTTCCGAGCTTCCGTTCATCGGACCAAGTCGTCATCGTGATGGCGGGAATTACAAACAGCAGAAGCCACGGATACCATGCCGTGAGCTGATCCAAGTTGGCCTGATTTGCCGCAAAGAATGCAGATGAAAACGCCAGAGCTGCAGACGCTACGCAAAAGACAATAATAAACAGATACCCCAGAATCCCTGAGAAGTAGCTGCGGAAGTTTCGTTTGGCAACTGCCAGAAACACATGACTTCGAACCATGAACACACCTGCGTCTTAATAACCGACTTTAATTTGAATGATCTGCGATGGCCGATCAGCCTCAAGCAGCACTGCTGGTCAGCCTGCGGAATTGTTTTTCCATATCGACTTCATTTGAACCAAGATCTGCCGTCGGCCCATCAAACACAACTCGCCCGTCGTTGACCATCACGACGCGATTACAAACAGCTCGCACCTCCTGGAGGATGTGCGTCGAAAGCAGAATGGTTTTCGTCTTCGCCAGTTCCACAATCAAATCACGCATGTGACGAACTTGGTTTGGATCGAGGCCACTCGTCGGCTCGTCCAGAATCAGGACTTGCGGATCATGCAGCATCGCATGCGCCATCCCAACTCGCTGCCGGAAACCTCTTGACAACTTTGAAATCGGTTTCCGCCACACTTCGGACAGCGAACATTTGTCTGCCACCCAAGCCATACGTCGTGCCAAAGTGTCCCCGGAAAGACCTCGCACTTCACCCATATATTTAAGCAGGCTTTGCGGAGTCATTTCGACGTAGAGAGGACCATTTTCCGGCAGATAACCAAGCGACTCGCTCGCCTTGATTCGATCTGTGCCCACATTAATTCCGGCAAGAAACGATTCGCCTCGGCTCGGTGCTAAAAACCCCGTCAGCAACTTCATCGTGGTACTTTTTCCGGCCCCGTTCGGACCCAGAAAACCGCAAATCTGACCACGCGGCACCGAAAACGTAACATCTCGAGTTGCTGCAAATTCTCCGTAAAACTTGCTCAAACCGCGAGCCTCAATCATGACGTCAGGGGACGCCTTTGGCGACGAACTCATCGAATGACTTCCTCGTGCGACAACTTTGTTCAAACTCAAAACACGATGCGAACTTCAGACACCACTGCAGCATCGTCCTGAGTTTCCAGTAGATTGCAATCGACCTCGCAGGTCCGCTATCCATAAAGCCACGTTGGGCATTACTTACGCGACTGATTTCCAGTGCTGAGAAGTTTCGCGCTTTATGTCGTCAAGACACAACGCATCCAAAGAAACATGTGGTGACACTTGGTCACCATCATGTCCGCCCCTAACACTCTGCCAAAGCGGCAGGGGAAGAAAACGACGGTCATCAGCTGCAAACATTGTTCCACTGAATTGCGATCAAATGCAGAACGGCGGCTTTGTGTCCCAGTTTTCCCGCATTAGAATGCCCGGGTGGTGAGGAGACGTCATGTTCTTTGATGAAGGGCGCTCGCCTCTAAGACTGCGACGCCTTGTACACACGCCAAATGCTATGACGATTATCACAGCCCGCCGATTCGACACGCTGCAACCGGTTCGAATCACCCTCCGTGACGGGCGCGTTGCGGCGGTCGTGCCCGTAGAGCTTCCGCAGGATGAATGCAACGAACTGGAAATCGTTGGACCAGGCTTGTGCGACATACAGGTCAATGGATTCAAGGGCATCTGGTTCAGCAGTGAAACGCTCACAACTGACAACGTGGAATCCGTGATCCAATGGTATCTCGAACGCGGGATCACTCAATGCCTGCCGACGCTCATTACCAATTCGGCGGCTGCGATTGAGCATGGTCTGGCAACGATTCGAGCGGCTCGAGACCGATCACCGTTGTTGCGGCAGGTTATTTCAGGGTGCCATATCGAAGGTCCTTGGATCTCTCCGGAAGACGGCCCTCGCGGCGCGCATCCGCTGGAGCATGTTCGAACGGCGGATTTTTCAGAATTCTGCCGATGGCAACAGGTCTCCGGAAATCTGGTACGCATCGTGACGCTTGCGCCGGAAGTGCCAAACGCGATTAATGTCGCGAAGCAAATTGTGAAGTCGGGAGCTAGTGTTTCGATTGGGCATACGTCTGCCACGCCCACTGAAATTGCTGCGGCAATCGATGCAGGTGCCACGCTGGGGACGCATCTGGGCAACGGCTGCTCTGCTTTGGTCCCGCGTCATCACAATGTCTTCTGGCCGCAGCTTGCAGACAATCGATTGACCTGCAGCGTGATCGCCGACGGCTGGCATGTCCCGGCACCGATGCTTAACTGCATTGTCCGCTGCAAATCGCTCCATCGACTCATCCTGACGTCCGACGTCTCGGGATTCGGTGGCTGTCCGGTCGGACGTTACCGTTCGGGAACTATGGAAGCCGATGTTCTGGACGATGGGCGAATCGTCGTGGCCGGACAAACGCAGTTCCTTGCTGGCTCCGGCGTCACGACGGGAGATTGCGTTGCTCAGTTCATGTCCATCTGTAAAGTCCCGTTGCATGCTGCGTGGAACCTGGCTTCAACCCAACCAGCCACGATGCTCAATTCCTGCAACGAATTTCTGCAGGTGGGACAATCATCGCGACTGACTGTCTTCCGAATCTCCGGGATCAATACCGCAGACACGCCACATTTCAACGAGCGCCCGCAATTTCATCCAGTTGCCACCATCATCGACGGCAGAATTTTGCCATGCACGGCGTCGAATACGTAACCTCGACGCCGAACGCAGGAAAAACTTGTGATCTGCTGCATTTGCCGAAGCGGCGCGGGAAGAGCGGCTGGCCTGTCGAGTTATTTTTCAAGACGACGACTTGGTTTATTGGCGTCAAGGATAGCTCGCGGTGAAAGATATTCATCAAACACCGCACCGTTATCGACAAGTCGCGGATCGTTCTGTCGCCTGAGTTCCGCAACGAGCGTCGTATTCATTGCAGCGACCTTTTTAGAATACTTCGCCTCGGACGCAAGGTTGGTAATACAGTCAGGATCGTCAGACAAGTCAAACAATTGCTCCGCCGGACGTTTGCCAAATGCGTGCTGCCAGTACGGATTACCGTCACCACATTCTTCAATCAGACGTTTTGTGGGACTGTCGTCTGTATCCTTCAGTCCAAGTTCAGGATTTCCACACGGCCAGCGGTCTGGTTCAAAGTTCCGGACGAACAGGAGATTGCCCTGTCGAATGGCACGCACCGGATAGCCAAGACCATGCGCGCTGCCAGGACGTGCGAGCACGTCATTGCGTTCTCGTCCAAAGATCACGAATAAACGCTGCGTGCCTGGCTCATCGCGCAGCAGATCCGTAAAACTGTGACCTGAGATCGGAGACATTCCCCCGGCCTGTCCGTCGATTCCAAACAGCTCCAGAAAGGTCGGTGCCAGATCGATGAAATTGATGAAGTCTGCGACTCGACGACCGGGCCGCACAATACCGTCCTGCCAGCTGGCAATAAACGGAATATGGTGCGCATCTTCAAACGTGTGCCCCTTGACTCGGGGAAACGGCATGCCGTGATCGGAGGTCACAATCACAAGCGTGTTGTTCGACAGGCCGCTTGCGTCAAGTGCTACGAGCAACGAGCCGACTTGTGCGTCGAAGGCTTCGACTTCCATCGCGTAGTCCAGCATGTCGCGGCGAATGGTCTCGTTGTCCGGCCAGTATGCAGGCACTCGGTCGATGTCCGATAACTTCTTTCCCGCTGCGATTCCAGAATCGAGCAAATACGGACGATGCGGGTTGCTGCTGCCAAACCAGTAGAAAAATGGGCGTTCCGCTGGCCGTTCTTCCAGAAAGGCCGCCAGACCAGCACCCGGATTCGAGGACTGTTTCGCAGACGGATTCAAGCCGACAGTTTTCATTCCGAAGTCGCGAGGACTTCCATCCGCCAGTTTCGCATCACCCGGCCCCCATCGTTTCCCAACACCGCCACAGTGGATGTTTCTTTCGGACAGTGCTTCCGTAAATGCCTTGTACTTCGCGGGAAAATACGGCTGATGATTGGCCGCTTCTTCGAGCTGCCACGGATAGCGTCCGGTGAGGATTGCCGATCGTGACGGTGCGCATTTCGACGTCGGCGTGTAAACGTTTTCAAATACCAGTCCGTGCTTCGCCAGGCGATCTATATTCGGAGTGCGCACCCAGTCGCAATGGTAGGCCTCGCCAAAATGCATCGACGCATCATCGGCAATAATGAAAAGCACATTCGGCCGCTGTGGCTCGGCCGCGATTGATGCCTGAGCGATCCAAAATACCGACAGGAGACACACGAGTGTTTTCATGACATGAATTCCTGACACCGCACGAGAGAGTTTTGGGCCGTCATGGGGCATGATAACTTCTGGGACCGTTCACGCTACCATGCACATTGGCCGGATGAATCTGTTTCAAGTCTGCGCGCTGTTGGTGATGCCGAATTATCGACGGTTCGTCTTTTTCAGTTGTCCGCGATGACGAGTTCTCGTCCGTCTGGTGAAGGTGATGTTGTATGTGCGCGCCTCACAATGCCAGCATATTCGTGCTAGCCGCTATAACAGTTAAAGGTCGACTTTCGCTTTTGACGATAATTGAGGATGGGGGACGTTTTCGGATGGAGGGGCTTTCGTGGACTCCTGCATCCACGATCGCGTGGTTGATCCATCGATCAAGTTTTGAAGCGACAAATTCCAAAACTGTTTGGGGCAAATTTATGATCTCGCCAAGCATCAATTCACGGATGAAGATGCTCTGTGAGTTGGCTATCCAAGGCACAATGGCGGTGACTGAGAAGAGTCTCTTGTGGTGCCTTGGTGTTGCCTTACTTTTCATGGCCACGGGGTGTAGAACGCCTGGGGAATGGAAGCAAAATGGTTTCAAGGTCGGTCCGAACTACCACCGGCCTGTCGAACCTGTGGCGAATGCATGGGTTGATGCGGCAGACCCGCGGCTTGTTTCTCAATCCGCAGACCTCGCTTATTGGTGGACGAATCTCAATGATGCGGTCCTTAACGAACTCATCCAAAACGCATATCAACAGAATTTGAGCATTCGCGAATCGGCCTTTCGGGTGCTGCAAGCGCGTGCTGAATTGGGAATCGTGCAGGGGAAATTTTATCCGCAGCAGCAATATTTAGACGGTGGTTTTACGCAGCAGAAATTTAGCAATGCAAACGCCAACAGTGTGTTTCTTCCCAATACATCGTTCAGCAATTGGCAATATGGATTTGCGTTAGCATGGGAGCTAGATTTTTGGGGTAAGTATCGACGCATGATTGAAGCGGCGGATGCCCACTTGGATGCATCGATTGAAGATTATGATGCAGTTCTTGTTACCTTGATTGGCGATGTTGCCCAGAATTATGTGCAATTGCGCATCGTCGAGCAGCAGTTAGAATACATTTCGGAGAATGTGAAACTGCAAAAAGAAACGGCGGATATTGCCAAAGCACGTTTCGATGGTGGGCAAACCTCGGAATTGGATGTAGACCAAGCACTGAGCGTGTTGGCTCAGACGGAATCCCAAACACCTGCCCTCGAAATCCAGCGTCGACAGTTGCAGAACAGGATTTGTATCCTGCTTGGAATGCCCGTTCAAGATTTGGTGTCATGTTTAGGTCATGCGCCAATCCCATTGACGCGCACGGACATCGTGCTTGGAATCCCTGCGGATTTGTTACGCCGTCGACCGGATGTTCGCCGTGAAGAGCGGAAAACGGCGATGGAATCGGCACGGATCGGGATGGCCGAAGCAGACCTGTATCCGGCGATCTCTATCACGGGCAGCATGGGATACAGTGCGCAGACATTCTCCCAGATGTTTGCACGCGACGCATTTGCAGGTTCGGTGGGACCAGGCTTCCGTTGGAATGTCCTCAACTACGGCCGAATCTTAAGCAACATCGAACGAGTCGATGCTACCTTTGAAGCCCAAGTGGCAAAATATCAACAGACGGTATTGCAAGCTGGTCTCGAGGCCGAAAATGCGATCGTTGAGTTTTTGAAATCGCAGGAACAAGCTGAAAAACTTGATGAGAGTGTCAAGGCAATGGAGAAATGCGCGGAGATTGCGAGCGTTCAGTACAAAGGAGGCTTAGTTGACTTCAACCGCGTTTCGCTCATCGAGCAAAACCTAGTTAATCAACAGAATCTCCTCGCGCAAGCTCGCGGAAACACGACGCTTGGTCTGGTAAATCTGTATCGCGCTATGGGGGGAGGCTGGGAAATTCGATTGAATCAACCCACTGCAACGAGCATCAACACATCGCCGGAACCCATCAGCGTTCCCTTAGAAACTGAATCAAGCGATTTGGTTCCACCAGCGGTACCACCTCTCGCAGCGAGCAAGGAGTAATCCCTTGGATCTGAAATTGCAGTTGAATGTGAGGTTACCACGAGGCCTAATGCTGTTGGTGACGACTTCAGTCTTGATGGCACCAGGCTGCGCTTCGTTACCTCGCCTGTCCCACGGTTTCTTTGCCGCCAGATCACATTCTTGTCACTCGAACGAGTCAACAAAGTCATCCAACTGCGTGTGCCCAGATCCTTACTGCAAGAAATCTTCGCCGGCAGCACCATGCGATTCTCAGCGGTGCCATGACGCTGATTATTGCCGCAAAAAATGCCCCAGAATACCCGAGTGGGCATGCTGTAGTGGCCTTGATGATTATGACTGCAAACCGCTCCCGAGCGTGACTTGCCATCGATGTTCCACAAATCACTGCCGCATGCCCTAGCGGATCAGGCGATATTCTGCGGTGTCTCCATCTTTTTAAAGCATGTGATCGCGTAGTAGAAGACAGGCGTCAACAAGATGCCGAAAAACGTGACGCCAAGCATCCCGCTGAAAACAGCCGTGCCAAGAGTGCGCCGCATTTCGGCGCCGGCACCCTCGGCGATGACGAGGGGAACGACACCCAAGATGAAAGCGAAGGATGTCATTAGAATTGGACGCAAACGAAGGCGACATGCATTTACGGTAGCCTCTCGTGGACTCTTTCCAGATTTGCGTTCTTGCTCCGCGAACTCCACGATCAAGATGGCATTCTTGCTCGCGAGGCCAACCAAGACGATTAAACCAATCTGCGTAAATATATTCACGTCCATGTTGGCGATCGAAATGCCGATCACGGAGCAGAGGAGGCACATCGGCACCACTAAAATGACAGCTAAGGGCAATGACCAACTTTCGTATTGAGCCGCTAAAACCAAGAAGACAAAGACCACTGCCAAGGCAAATACATACATGGCCGTATTTCCTGCATCAAGTTGCATATAGGTCAATTCGGTCCAGTCGAACCCCATGGAACGAGGCAATTGCTCGTTAGCGATTTTTTCCAACAGTTGGATCGCCTCACCACTGCTCGTACCGGGCACAAGGTTGCCAGTCACGGACGCGGCTGAATACATGTTGTAACGCATCAGCGATTGAGGTCCTGCTTCATCATTGAGATGAATCAAGGTCGCCAACGGGATCATTTCTTTCTTCAGATTTGCAACTTTGAGTTGCAGGATTTGAGAGACGTTAGCCCGATACTTCGCGTCTGCCATGATATTCACTTGCCATGATCTACCAAATCGATTGAAGTTATTGACGTAATAGGATCCGAGATAAATTTGGAGGGTCTGGAACACATCGGAAGGCGAAACCCCCAAGGCCAGGCACTTCTCTCGGTCGATGTCGAGATTGAGCCATGGTGTGTTAGAACGTACGCTACCAAACACGCCTTGGAGCCCAGGTGTATTGTTTGCCTCATCGACAATTTTATCCGTCACGCGCTGCAATTCGTCCAATCCCAGATTACCGCGATCTTCGACAATCAACTTGAAACCACCTGTTGTTCCCAACCCGTCAATTGGGGGCGCGCCGAAGATGCTCACTTGGGCATCACGAATCTCTGCAAGGCAATCTTTGCGAATCTTGCTGGCCATGTCTTCTGCCGACAACCCACGACGTTTACTGAACTCCTCGAGCATGATGTACATGGAGCCTAAATTCGACGCATTAGTTGCAAGCAGCAGCGATTGCCCCGAGACCGATACGGTGTGTGCAACCCCTTCGGTCTTTTTAACAATGGATTCAATGTGGCTTAATATTTCACGAGTTCTGCCAACCGCAGCTGAGTCTGGCAATTGCACACTGAGCATCAGATAACCTTTGTCTTGATTCGGGACAAAACCGACGGGCGCCTCGGAGAACTCTTTCCATGTCAGAAGCAGGAGTCCAACATAGAGGGCCAACACCAAAATGGTGGCTCGGAGCGAAAAACCAACGAACTGCGTATACACCCGAGTAGCAAAATCGAAAAACACGTTGAACAATTTGAAGAACCATCCCAAGGTTATATCAAGGATCCAAGTTAGAGGATCGCGTTTTGCCCCCTTTGGCTGCATGAGAATCGCTGCCAAGGCGGGAGAAAGGGTCAACGAATTGATCGCTGAGATCGCTGTGGAAACCGCGATGGTGATGGCGAATTGCCTAAAAAACTGTCCGGTAATCCCCGAGATGAAAGCGCATGGAATGAAAACGGAACACAAGACCAGTGCCACCGCGATCACCGGCCCGGTGACTTCATCCATCGCTTTCCTGGCTGCATCGCGCGGAGACAGCCCGTGATGTAACCATCGTTCCACATTTTCAACAACCACAATGGCATCATCTACGACGATCCCAATGGCCAGTACCAATCCGAAAAGTGAAAGGTTGTTGAGCGAGAATCCTAAAGCCGACATCACGGAAAACGTGCCGATAATTGCGACCGGGACAGCGACAAGCGGAATGAGGGTTGTTCGCCAGTTTTGCAGGAACAACAGCACGACAATCGCCACCAATATGATGGCATCCCGCAGTGTCTTGAATACTTCGCCAATCGACTCTTTAATGAAGGGCGTTGTGTCGTAGACAATTTTGTATTCAACGCCATCCGGAAATCCCTTTTGCAATTCCTCCATCTTGCGATAAACGCCTTGTGCCGTTTTAAGTGCATTGGAACCTGGCAATTGGTAGATTGACATGGCGAGCGACGGTTTACCGTCCAGCGTGCATGTTTGATCGTATTGCTGTGAACCAAGTTCGATTCGGGCAATATCGCGAAGACGAACAACCGCAGCGGAGGTGGACGAAGACGGGTTCAGTTCATTAGAACTGTTCGCCTTAATAATGATATTTCCAAACTGTTCTGCATCGATCAGACGCCCTAGGGTATTGATGGTGAGCTGGAACTCTTGCCCCGGGGCAATCGGCTCCATCCCAATTGCTCCAGCCGCGACTTGGATGTTTTGAGTGCTGATCGCATTGACCACGTCGTCCGTGCTTAGATTCACGGCTGCCAGCCTATCGGGATTAAGCCACGCCCGCATGCTATAGTCGCGTTGGCCAAGGTAAGTCACCGCCGCGACTCCCTCCAATCGTCCCAACTCATCTTTGATTTGAATCGTGGCATAATTACTCAGGTAAATGTCGTCGTGAGTTCCATTCGCGGAAACGAGGTTGACGATCATCATCGTGCTGGGCGACATTTTTTTGACGCTGATGCCTTGTCGTTGCACGAGGTCAGGAATAACGGGCTGGGCCAGCGAGACGCGGTTTTGCACGAGGACTTGCGCCATGTCAGAATCGGTCCCGAGCTTGAACGTGATGGTCAACTGGTAGGCCCCATCATTCGTGCATTTTGAAGACATGTAGAGCATGTTTTCAACGCCACTGACTTGCTGCTCGATAGGAGCCGCGACCGTGTCATTCACGGTTTTTGCATTCGCTCCCGGATACAATGCCGTGACCAAAACGGTGGGTGGCGTAACTTCGGGATATTGTGCGACAGGCAGCGAAAAGATGGAAACCAATCCAGCCAGCGTGAGCACGATTGAGAGGACTGCCGAAAAAATTGGTCGGTCAATAAAGAAATGAGAAATCATGCGTGACTCTCTCCTGCTTGCGCCAGCGTAGATTTCATGTTGCTTTTGCGTTTACGACTGCTGACGAAGGCAGCGATGGTGATCCCTAATGCGAAACCGACCAAGAGCGCCCAACGGGGGTGGTTAAACCCAGCCTTATGGGAAAGCCACCCACCGGTTAAGCCTACCACTCCGCCAACAGCAGTCGAGATTAGATAATGCACATTTTTCAGCTTGAAGAACGAAAATTCACTAATCCGGACGATCGTGTAAAAGAATACAGGGGTCAAAAAGATTCCGAATAACGTGACCCCAATCATGCCACTAAAGACAGCAGTACCGAGTGACCAACGCATTTCTGCTCCGGCCCCGGAGGCGATCACGAGCGGTACAACTCCGAGGATAAACGCTAAAGATGTCATAAGAATTGGCCGTAAACGTAAGCGGCAAGCTTCAATGGTCGCCACCCGGACATCTTGGCCCGATTCGTGCAACATTTTGGCAAACTCAATAATTAAAATTGCATTCTTACAGGCGAGCCCGACCAAAACTACAAAACCAATTTGGACAAAAATGTCCATTGGTAACTTGCGGATGAAGACTCCAACCAAGGCGCACAACAAGCACATCGGTACGACCAGAATGACGGCAAACGGCAGGGACCAACTTTCATATTGTGCTGCCAACACCAAAAACACAAAGACAACCGCAGCGCCAAAAACAAACATCGCCGTGTTACCAGCCTTGATTTGCATAAACGTCAAATCGGTCCACTCGGTACTCATGGTGGCAGGCAAAATTGCCTTCGCCTCACTTTCCATGAGCTCAATCGCTTGTCCCGAGCTCACCGGAGGTAGCGCACCACCCATGATTGCAGCGGCAGGATAAAGGTTGTACCTCGTGATTAAGACCGGACCACCATCGTCATGCAATTGGATGAGTGATCCTAGGGGCACCATATCCCCGAACTTATTCCGGATAAACAACTGGTTTAGATCTTCGTTGCGGTCACGGAAAACTCCATCCGCCTGAATGTTGACCTGCCAACAGCGGCCGAACAGATTAAAGTTATTCACATAATAGGAACCGAGGAAAATTTGCAGTGTTTGGTTAACATCGTTCACGGACACCCCAAGCGACTCGGCTTTCACGCGGTCGACGTCCATCCTCAACTGGGGTGTATTCGCCCGAAACGTACTGGGCATGATGATCATGTGCGGCTTTTTGGCACTCGACTCCACCAATTCATCCGTCGTCGTCTGCAACTCGGTAAAGCTCGATGAACCGCGGTCCTCGACCATTAATTTAAAGCCGCCACCTCGTCCGATGCCAGGAACGGGAGGTGCACCATAAACGCCAACACGGGCATCTCGCATTTCGCGGGCAAACTCCTTACGGAGTTTCAGCATGATCTCATTGCCAGACAACTCTTTGGTACGGCGTTCGCCAAATGGCTTCAAGATGACGAAGATCGATCCAAAGTTGGAGCTATTGCTTTGCAACATAACGGATTGGCCGGCGATCTCCATGGTATGATCGACACCCGGTGTATCTCTGCAAATCTTACCTAACCGTTTCATTACTTCCGATGTTCGTTGCACTGACCCCGAGTCCGGGATCTGAGCATCGACGAGCAACCAGCCTTGATCTTGCTGTGGAATAAAACCAATCGGATAGAAACTGAACAACCAGCCCGTCAGGCCTAAAAGTCCAGCATACAGCACCAGCACTAGCACACTGAGCCGGATCAATACACGCACGGTCGTTGCATAGAGATTTCCCGTGATTTCAAATGCTGAGTTAAACAAGCGGAAGAACCAACCCAATGCGGAATCGATAAATCGAGTGAGGAGATCTCGTTTGGCATGATGCGGTCGCAACAACAAGACGGCTAATGCGGGGCTTAATGTGAGTGAGTTGATGGCCGAGAGAACAGTGGACACCGCGATCGTGACCGCAAATTGGCGGAAAAATTGTCCCGTGATTCCGGTGATAAATGCGCACGGGAGAAACACGGCACATAACACCAATGCGACGGCGATGACCGGGCCGGTTACTTCTGTCATCGCTTTGCGTGCAGCATCCCGCGAGCTCATCCCTTCCAGCAATAATCGTTCGACGTTTTCCACCACCACGATCGCATCGTCGACGACAATTCCAATTGCCAAAACCAAGCCGAAGAGGGAAATATTGTTCAGGCTAAAGCCCAACATCGTCATGAAGCCAAACGTGCCCACAATAGCTACTGGGACCGCAATCAGGGGAATCAGCGCGGCTCGCCAATTTTGCAGGAAAGCCATGACAACGATGGCTACCAAAAAGACGGCCTCGAACAATGTCTTTACCACATCCCTAACCGACTCTTCCACAAACGGTGTTGTGTCATAGTAGATCGCATAATCGAGGTCATCGGGGAAACGTTCCTGAAGTATCTCCATCTTGCGCCGCACGGCATTAGCAACATCGAGCGCATTGGTGCCCGGCAATTGAAAAACTGCTAAGCCTACGGATGGCATCCCATCCAACGTGCAGTTCTGGCTATAGTTCTGAGCGCCCAACTCGACTCTTGCGATATCTCGTAAATAAACGTACTTCGGTACATCGCTACCCGATGGATCCGTTTCCGCTTTGATGATGATAGCGCCGAATTCGTCTGGATGTGCCAATCGCCCTTCCGTATCGATCGGCAATTCAAAATCCGCAACTCCTCCCGGTTGCTGTCCGGTCTGACCAACAATGGCAGCAACGCTCTGGTTTTTTACGGCGTTGGCGACGTCGCCGGTGGAAATGTTCCTTGTCATCATTCGTTGCGGGTCAAGCCAAACGCGGATGCTGTAGTCCCGTTGGCCAAAGTAGACGATATCCGCAACACCCGGCACGCGAAACAATTCGTCTTTCACATTGATGGTCGCGTAGTTGCTCAAGTCAACGTTATCACGTGTTCCTTGGGGGCTATAAAAGTTAACCACTAACAAAATGTTGGGCGACTTTTTCTTAATAGTCAGCCCCTGCTTTTGCACAGAATCCGGCAGCTGCGGCATCGCGAGCGAAACGCGGTTTTGCAACATGACCAATGCTGTATTCAGGTCGGTTCCTAAGTCAAACGTGATGGTCAGGTTATACGAGCCATCATTTCCGCTGTTAGAAGACATGTACAGCATGCCTTCAACGCCATTGACCTGCTGTTCAATCGGGGCTGCAATGGTGTCGGCAACAACCTTAGCACTGGCACCCGGGTAGACGCAAGAGACCTGCACCGTAGGAGGAGCAATCGGCGGGTACTGCGAGATAGGAAGGCCGAACAGCGCGATTCCGCCCGCTAAGGTTACGAAAATTGAAATGACGGCAGCAAATATCGGGCGGTCGATGAAAAAATGAGAAATCACTGACGGTTACCTTAAACCTGCTGACTCGACCGATTTTGGAACAGTAACCCCATCGTTCGGTGGTTCCCCTTTGATCATTGGTTTTTCTTCAGTCTTGACTTGCGATTTTGGCTTTACGAATTGCAACCCGCTCACAATCACCAAATCCTGTTCAGTCAAACCTGATTCAATAACCCGCAATCCATCGTCTTGAAGGGGGCCAACTGTTACGGCTACCGAGTTGACGGTGTTTTTGTCATCGACAACCATCACAAATTTCTGTCCTTGGTCTGTCCCTAACGCAGCTTCGCGGACGAGCATTTTTTTACTGGGTTTCCGGACGGGCAATTGTACCTTAACGAACATTCCTGGCCGGAGCAGTCGTCTGCCTGATTGTTCATTTTGAGGGTTTGCGAAACTCCCTCGTAAAGTCAGAGTCCCCGTTGAAGAACTCACCACGTTGTTCACGAAATCAATGTATCCTTCGTGGGGATAGTCGATCTCATCCCCCAACGCCATTTTTACGGGGAAAGTAGTTGGGGTTTTTAGATCGACATGCTTCTCCATCAGCCGCCGACCGACCTTCAGGAGAGTTTGTTCGTCAACATCGAAATAAGCATAGATTGGGTCCTGAGATACGATGGTTGTCAGCGTCGTCGTGTCCGCATTCACTAAGTTTCCAATCGTGTAGCTATACCGGCCTACTTGTCCGTCGATCGCAGCGGTCACCTTAGTGAAATTTAGGTTGATCTGATACACGTCCACGTTCGCCTCGGAAGCTTTCACCGCGGCATCAGCCTCATCAACTGCCGCTTGATACTTGTCAAGATCTTGCTTCGAAATTGCTCCGGAGTTCACTTTCGAAATCCCCAGTGCGCGATCGTTATCGGCTTGAGCCAGTTTCAACTTTGCTTGATTCAAAGCCAAGTCTGATTGCGCTTTTTTCAGTTGCGAAGTATATGGTTCTTCATCGATTTGAAAGAGTAAAGCTCCTTGCTTGACTACATCTCCTTCCTTGAAAGGCATTTCCTTTAAGTAACCCGTGACGCGAGGACGAACTTCGACGGAGAATGGTGCGGCTGTGCGTCCAGTGAAGTACTCGTACTCAGTGACATCCCGACTCACAGGATGACTGACAGTCACGGTTGGGATTGCCGGCGGCTCTAGCTTCAACTGCTCGCGCTTGCACCCACCAAATCCAAGCATGATCAGCAAAGAAAAACGAACCAAAGACTGTCGAGTCAAAAGGAATCCTCCCACGAAACCGCCTACGACTATGTCGGGATGGCCCTCAGTCGACGCAAACGCCAAACCTTAATGTGTGAAAAATGGCATCAGAAATTCCATGAAACATGGGGTCATCAATGATCCAAAATTCCTGCAATGCAAATGATATCTGGCGCGAATGTGGTTTTCAAGGATTGGTTACAACCCCTCGAGCACTCTGCATGAAAGTGAGGTATGAATTATTTCCCCGCGGAGGCCTACGAGGGGGAGGCCAGCGCGCATATTAGGTCAATTTGGTAAAGTGGGCAGCTGCACCGCTGAGGCATTTTGAGTATACCTCTACAGCATACAAATTGTCATCGCATGCTATGGAGAGAAATCTATGTCACGGTCTGATGTGAGTATTGGGCTCTGCGAAGTGGTCTGTCACTTTGAAGAGTTAGAAGATCAAACAATGCCACCGCGGCAGAACTTTATGGAGTATGGACATTCATGTCCGTCGGCCGCCTTGAGACACTGTCGAAGCGAATGTTGTTGTGGGTTGACAGCCGTTCGACAAGGCGACAGTGCCCGGCCAATGTCTCGGACATGAATGTCCACGCTACAGGAATCGCAGCTTTGGATCAAATTTCATGAATTCGGCCACGATGCATCTCAGCGATTTTACGGTGTGCGGGCCTCCAATGACGATTCTCACGGTTGGGCTTTCCCGCTCAGAGCTCCAATTTCGGCTTGAAGATGGACGTCCGGCACTCTTTCTCCGTAACATGGCTGAGTCCGGCGGGATCACCTGCCGGATTCCCACCAGACAAATGCGACAAATTCCTACCCGTCGCATCCTCACCTCACGGCCTAAAATCGGTTGACGTATGGCCTTAATAAAACACAACCTGATCCCGCGCGGCGAACTGCGTAAGCTGTGGCTTTCCGCAGTTGTGGTCCTAATTTTATTCCGAACCGCAGCGGCTGGCGAAGAGTTTCGCAGCGTCAGCTTCGTCAATGACGTCGTGCCGGTGCTGACAAAGGCGGGCTGCAATGCGGGCGTTTGTCATGCGAAGGCTGGCGGCGGACAGAACGGGTTTCAGCTTTCGTTACTCGGTTTTGAGTTTCAGGACGACTACGAGCATCTGGTCAAAGAGGGTCGCGGGCGAAGATTGTTTCCGGCGGCTCCTGAGCGCAGTCTGCTTCTGATGAAAGCGGCTGGAAAGATGCCACATGGTGGCGGCGTTCGCCTGCAGACCGAATCCGAGGGATACACGCTGCTGTTGAACTGGATTCGACAAGGGGTAGCTTACGACGGGGACACCGCACCGCAATTGACGAGCATAGAGGTTCAGCCGAATCGCGGCACCTTGATGCGAAACGCGGCGCAGCAACTGAAGGCCATCGCCAAGTATGCGGACGGCAGCGAACGAGATGTCACGGGATTCGCCCTGTTTGAATCCAACGACAAGAGCATGGCTGATGTCGCCGACGGCGGGCTCGTGCAGATTTCGGACATTCCCGGCAAAGTCGCCATCATGGTGCGGTATCAGGGCAGGGTCGCAGTCTTCAATGCATCCGTCCCATTGGGTGCTCCGGTTGACAGTGTGCCCGCTTCAAAGAATTTTGTCGATGACTTTGTCTTCGGCAATCTGAAGGAAATCGGAGTTCCCCCGTCGCCGGTTTGTGACGATGCGACGTTTCTTCGCCGTGTCTCCCTAGACATTTCTGGTCGACTTCCCACAGACGAAGAAGCAACGGCCTTCCTGACCAGTCAGGACGCGGACAAACGCGATCAAGTCATCGACCGCCTGCTGCGAAGTCCAGAGTATGCGGACTACTTCGCAAACAAATGGACGGCGATGCTGAAGAATCGGCGTGATGACGCCAGCGACATGACATCGAACTTTGCATTCTATGCATGGGTCCGAGACAGTCTGCTCGCGAATAAGTCATATGATCAGTTGGTCCGCGAACTGCTGGCGGCGACCGGTACTGTGATCGCCAATCCGCCGGTAGCATGGTACAAACGTGTTAAGGAACCGAAGCAGCAACTGGAAGATGTGGCTCAGTTATTTCTAGGCGTGCGGATGCAGTGTGCGCAGTGTCATCACCATCCGTTTGAACGCTGGAGCCAGGATGACTACTACAGTTTTTCCGCGTTCTTTACTCAGGTCGGAAGAAAGCCTTCCGCGACGCGCGGGGAAGACCTCATTTTTCACAAGCGCGGCGTCGCCGGGGCCGCAAATATCAAGACCGGCCTGACGCTGAAACCTGCGGCGCTGGGGGATGCGATCCCTGCGATTGCTCCGGACGAAGACCCGCGACTCAAGCTGGCGGACTGGATGAGTTCACCCGAGAATCCGTTCTTCGCGAAGGCTCTGGTGAATCGCTACTGGAAGCATTTCTTTCGACGAGGTCTGATTGAACCGGAAGACGATATTCGCGATACGAATCCGCCGACGAATCCTGAACTGCTGGGGGCTCTGGAACATCATTTCCATGCCAGCGGCTTTGATCTGAAGGAACTTGTTCGAGTCATCACGCGGTCAAACGCTTATCAGCTGAGTTCCGTCCCTAACCAGTACAACGTCGCGGATCAGCAGAACTACTCCCGCTATTATCCTCGCCGATTGCAGGCCGAGGTGATGCTGGATGCGATTGATGATTTGACGGGTGCTCAAACGGATTTCCCAAATCTTCCGACTGGTACGCGGGCGATTGCTTTGCCGGATAACAGCTACAATAACGCCTCACCGTTTCTGAAAGTCTTCGGGCGACCGGAGAACGAAAGTGTTTGCGAATGCGAACGAGTTCAGTCTTCGAGTCTGGCGCAGAGCCTGCATTTAATGAATGCCGGGGACATCAAGGCCAAGCTCGCGACAGGCAGCGGTCGCGCAGACCGATTGTCAAAATCAGAACAACCTACGGACCAAAAAATTCGCGAATTGTACATGGTGGCAGTCGCGCGTGAGCCGCGCGCCGATGAATGGAAGGTCGCGTTGGATTATCTTGCAGAACCACGCATCGATGCGGCGGGGAATCCGATTGATCCTCAAAAGGCAAATACCGAAAACTTCCAAGATCTGATCTGGGCGTTGATCAATACGAAAGAATTTTTGTTTAATCATTAGGTGATGGGTCCGGCCTTGGGTTCAGGCCCGGAGGGCTGTCAGAACCTTTGCCGGGGCCGTGAGGCCCCGGAAAAACGTCCACTATGAGCTACAGGCCTGAAAGGCCGAAACAATCAAGCAAAATGCAGCGATGAGTACACACCAGCAGTTGCTATATCACATTGTATTCAGCACAAAGAATCGACAGCGTTGGCTTACCGACGGGTTTCGTGAGAGTGTTTTTTCTTATCTGGCAGGTACTGCGAACAAACTCGAAGGAACAGCGATTCTGGTTGGAGGCTACTATGATCATGTGCATCAGTTAGTCAAAATTCCGGCTAAGATTGCTGTCTCCGATTTTGTTGGCTCTTTGAAGTGCAATACCAGTAAACACATCAACGAAACGGGCAAAAGAATTGAGAAGTTTGGATGGCAAGATGGTTTCGGTGCGTTTTCGGTGAGCGTTTCTCAGAAGCCCAGAGTGTATTCATACGTTGAACGACAGATGGACCATCATGCCCGCGAGTCGTTTGAAGACGAGTACCTGAATTTACTGAACAAGCACGAAGTGGATTATGATCCGAAGTATGTATGGGATTGATTGTATCGGCCTTTCAGGCCTACAGAACATCCCGGTTTCGCTTCCGGGGCCTTGCGGCCCCGGCAGTGGCTGTGACAGCCCTCCGGGCCTGAAAAATGTGCGTAGAGACATCAAAATGAAGATTTACGGAATTGCATCTCGATTAATTCTATCGGCCGCTGTTCTGATTGTGGCAACCACAACACTCCATGCACAATCAGTTTGCCTGCCGCTGCCGCGACTGTTGACGACCATGCCGATGGGTGGAACTGTGGGCACTCAGTTTGAAATTACGATCACGGGAGAAAACATCGAAGACGTCAGCGAGCTGATGTTTACGCATTCGGGACTTGCGGCCACACCGAAGCTCGATGCAAACGGTCAGCCGGAAGCGAACAAGTACATTGTGACGATTGCTGCGGATTGCCCGACGGGAATCCATGAAGCTCGGTTGATGACGCGTCTGGGCATTTCGTCCGCGCGTGTCTTCTGTGTCGATACTTTGCCGGAAGTCATACAGGTCGCACCGAACACGGCGCTGGCGACTGCGATGGAGCTGAAAGTCAACTCCATCTGCAATGCGGTGATGACAACAAAAGCCGTCGATCATTACTGGTTTGATGCCGTCAAGGGACACCGATACATTGTCAACTGTGCGTCGCGAGGCATTGATTCGAAACTCGACGCCGTGCTGATTATCGGCGATTCGGTCGGTCGTGATCTGGTCGTCGAACGCCGTGGTGGCACGCTGGATTTCACCGCCACCGAAGGCGGCCGCCAAGCGATCAAAATACACGAGCTGACTTTCAAAGGCGGCCCTGCGTATTACTACCGACTGGCGCTGCAGGAACTGACTGCGGATGCGGCGATTCCGGAATTTGCATCGACAAAGACCGTCAACTCATTCTCATGGCCACCGGCTGGACTCGCGGCCAGCGCCGCATTAAATGAAACAGAGCCGAACAACGAGCAGGGTCAGGCTCAGAAGATTTCACTACCGTGCGACATTGCCGGGAATTTCTTCCCGGCGGCTGACGTCGATCGATTTGAATTCACAGCGACAAAGGGCGATGTGTGGTGGGTGGAAGTCGCGTCTGAGCGACTGGGACGTCCGACCGATCCAGCTGTCCTTGTGCAGCATGTGAGCGGCGCGGGGGCCGATGAGAAATTGACTGATGTAGTCGAATTCACAGACATCGCCAGTCCGATGAAACCATCCAGCAACGGCTATGCGTACGACGGACCTCCTTATGACGGTGGTTCCGCCGATATCATCGGAAAGCTGGAGATCAAAGAAGACGGCGTG
The DNA here is from genome assembly GCA_947476295.1 of Planctomycetaceae bacterium. Taxonomy (GTDB): domain Bacteria; phylum Planctomycetota; class Planctomycetia; order Planctomycetales; family Planctomycetaceae; genus SXXK01. Next base: position 87,556 of record CANJQC010000005.1, read on the forward strand.
CATCGTCTGCAGTTGACGGATCTGTTCGGCGGGACTCGCAACGACGCTCGCAACGTCTATCGTTTGATCATTCGCAAAGCGGCGCCGGACTTCGCTGTGGCGGCCTGGGGGCTGCATATGGAACTCCGCAACGGTGACCGCAACGCACTTTCCAAACCGCTCGCGCTGCGTGCTGGTGCGACAACGGCTCTGGAAGTTGTCGCTGTGCGGCGAGATGGCTTCGATGGAGCCATTGAACTAGTAATGGAAGGTTTGCCTGATGGCGTGACGGCTCAGGGACTGAAAATCTCGGCAGGCCAGACACGCGGCATCATGCTCATCACCGCCGATCAGAACGCACCGCGGGCGTTGGGGAATGTGTCGTTCTACGGCAGAGCGATTCTGGGCGAGGCCACGACGACCCGGCCGGTGCATATGGCAGCGATGGCATGGCCGATTGTGGATTCATGGGGTGAGATTCCAAGTCCTCGTCTGGTCACGGGTTTGCCGATTTCGGTCACCACATCTGAGTTCGCTCCGATCACGATCGCAGCGAATGAGAAGAAAGTGTGGGAAGTTGCGGCTGGTGAAAAGCTGACGATTCCGCTTGTAAATACTCGTCGCAGTGAGTTTTCCGGATCGACTTTGCAGCTGAGAACCTTCGGAGCGGGGTTCGAACAGGTGCCGCGTTTTGATGTCTCGCTGGACGCCGATCAATCGGAAGCCGTGCTGGACCTGGCGGCATTGAAAACTCCGCCAGGCGATTATCTGATCGCATTCTATGGCAGTGCGGTGGTGAAATACCGATACAATCCAGAGACCGTGGCAGTTGCCGAGGCGGCTCAGAAAAAAGCAACAGAAGAAGCCGCGTTGGCCACCGCAGACGTTCAGCGATTGACTGCTGAAGCGGCTGCAGCGGCTTCCGAAACCAAAGCCGCAGCCGACGTGGCCGTGACGGACGCGACAGCAAAGAAACAAACAGCCGATGCTGCGGTCGCTGCCGCTGCCGCGAAACTCAAAGCCGCAACGGATCTGGCGGCACCAAGAGATACTGCGGATATTGTGTTGTCGGAACCCATTGCCATTCGTGTCAAGTAACTCGTTCAACCGCGTGCCCATCGGGCCGCGCTCACCAGAAGAGCGCGGGGCGATGCCCACGCGGTTAAACGATAAGAAGTAACATTTTTCCCTCAACCGGTGTCACCATGAGCGATCCATTTTATGCATCATCCGTCGTCCGATGTCCCGGACCATACGCCTTTGGCTCAGCCGGGCGTCGAGGTTTCATCCGCATGGGATTGGCAGGGTTTGCCAGCATGAGTCTGCCTGGGCTGCTGCGGTTGCAGGCGGCAAATGCTCAGGCGAACGAGGTGAGTGGAAAACCGGCCAGCGAAAAGACGGCCGTCATCATGGTCTGGAAGCCGGGCGGATGTTCGCACATCGATACGTACGATCCAAAGCCTGACTCCGGAAGCGAATATCGCGGTCCGTTCTCAACGATCGACACGAAGGTCCCCGGTTTGCAGTTCACAGAACTGCTACCGATGCAGGCGGCGATCGCTGACAAGTTCACTGTGCTGCGATCGATGCGCCAGACGGCGGGCGGACATCCTGCCGGTTCAATGCAAATGTTGTCCGGCGATCCGGATACACGCGACAAACCAAAACCGAAGTTTCCGGACTGGATGACCGTCACAAATTATCTGCGTTCGCAAGGTGGTCCTCGTATAAATCCGTTACCTCTATATGTGGGCATCAAACCGCCACTGGAATACAATGGGCCGGCGTATCTGGGCGACGCCTATTCGCCGTTCACCGTGAATGGTGATCCAAACCTGCCGACATTTTCCGTTCCGAACATCGGGCTGTCAGATCAGAGCGAAATCCAACGAATCGACCGACGCTCATCTCTGCGGCAGAACCTCGACACTCTCGAACGCGCCTTTGATCGGCAGGGCGAGCTCGGAGCACTCGACCAGTTCGAAGAGCAGGCCATGACGCTGCTTACGAATCCGCAGACGCGCGATGCCTTTGATCTGACAAAGGAAGACGATCGCACCCGAGACCGCTACGGTCGCAATTCGTGGGGTCAGCAGTTGCTGATGTCGCGTCGATTAATCGAAGCGGGTGTCGAAGTTCTGACAACCAGTCTGAACGGCCCCCTGTGTGGCCGCGTTCAGAACTGGGACGACCATGCCGTCAATCACCACGTCTTTGATGCATTACGATTCCGCGCTAAGGCGTATGATCAGGCCGTTTCGGCACTGATTGAAGACATCAACCAGCGCGGTCTCGATAAGCGAGTACTCGTCGTCGTCACTGGAGAATTCGGTCGCACACCAAAGATCGAACATTCCCCGAGTACCGGTGCCGGTGATGCCAGCGCGCCGGCGGGAACGATGCAGCCGGGTCGGGATCACTGGCCTCGGGCATTCTCAAACATCTGGGCCGGCGGTGGAATTGAAACCGGCCGCGTCATCGGTGCCACCGACAAACGCGGCGAAGATTCCATCGAACGTATTTGTTCGGCCGGTGATTTCCTCGCCACGATCTACCATCACCTTGGCATCGACGCCGCGCACACGCTCATTAAGGACTTCAACGGTCGCCCGACACCGATCGTGGATCACGGCAAGCCGATTCCTGAATTGATGGGATGATTGTATAGGAAGGGTGGTCGCACATGGGGCCACGTTTGGTTTTCGCCAATCTTCCCAGAGACAACATTGGCTCGTAATCCGACGGACATGAATGTCCATCTTACTTGTGACTGATCCGAATACGGCGGTACTCCATCTGGCCGCGGTCGCCTTCCAGACCGATCGGGCCGGCGGCGGGAACCTTCATCGCCGCTTCAATCACTTCTCCGTTGCAGGTGCAGTGAGCAACTCCGTCTTTCACGACAACGACCAGCTCGTTCCAGTCACCGGACCTGAAGTTCTTCAGCTCCTTGTACGGTCCGGCGAGCGGAAAGTCGCGGCACTGAAGTTGAGGCTCGCGAATGAAGACGCCACTGTCGGCGTTCGGTGTTGCTCGGAATTCCAGTTTGAGTGTGAATTCGCCACTGAATTCGCGAGTTGTATACAGTTGCTGAATCTTGCGGCCTTCCGGCGGCGTCGTCACCACAAGACGGCCGTTCTTTGCCAGATAGCGACCTTCGGGCGTGACAACTTTGCCGTCGAAGCTGACCGGTTCGTCAACAAACGGCCACGAGACGCCCGGATCACTCGCCATCCATTTAAGAGCCCCATCGCGTGATTTTTCCGGAGTCACTCGATAGCCCCAACCGGTGAGGTCTTGGCCATTGAACAGACTCTTGAAACCAGACTCCAAAAAAAAATCGTCGGCTTCCGTATCGACAAATCCCAGAGTCGCGAGGACCGGTCGCAGCGCGCCAGCCCATTTTGCGTAACCGATGTCGTTGGGATGCAGCAGATCGGGCATTTCCTCAGCTTTGGCATCACCGTTTTCGTTGGCAAACAGAGTCCATGTATCCAGCACCGTGATCTGCGGATCGCCCTGGACAGCCTTGGCACATAGCGTGTTGATCTCCTTGATCTTGTCAGCAGGGCGGCTCTTTGATTCGGAACTTGGAAAGACCTGACACAATACGATCGGCATTTCGGGATTGTGTTTTTTCAGAGCCGCGATGATGAGCTTGACGTTGTCGGCGATGACTTGGGGCTCAGCCTTTTCTTCGAGGTCGTTTGTGCCCATGAGCATCACAACGCCAGACGGATTGAGATCCAGCACGTCTCCCTTCAG